>DASPXM010000050.1:0-18277 GCA_035637295.1 Verrucomicrobiia bacterium | reverse complement strand
TGTTGTCATTTCGAGGAAGCGAAGCGACCGAGAAATCTTGTTTCGGTTCGGATCCTTGGCTGGCGCTGAGCATGATACCTAGAAAATATTTCTCCGACAGCAGCAACTTACTGTAGAAAAATCTTCTGATACTCCTTTTTCTTGGTTTCAAAATCTTCTTTGCCTAATTGATACATCTGAACGAACTTGATCTTGTCGGCATCCGGCAGGGGCGGATAAACCCCTTTGCGGTTGACGAATTCGCCGGTGTTCGCCTGAATCCTCATGCTTTCCTCATCGAGGAAGAAGTCGATAAACGCTTTACCGGCACTGGGTCTCGGCGCCTTAGCCGCCAGGCTGATGTACTGTCCATCGCCCAGCATCGTGTAGTCGCGCACGTAGTCGAGGTTCGCGCCCTGTTTGTTATAGGTGAGGACGAAGCGAACAAAGGTGATGCCGATGGGTGTTTCGCCGGTGCCGACACGGTCGGCGGCGGGAACGATGGACTCGACAAAAATTGGTTTGGCAGCGGCGAGATCGCGGATGAATTTTTCGGCTCGGTTCTTGGACATGATCTTGTCCAGACTGGCGAGCCACTGAGTCGTCAATGTGTGATTCACGGGATGTGGCATGACGAGCTTGCCGCGGTATTCCGGCTTCACGATATCCTCCAGAGTTTTAGGCGCCTCGGATGCCTTGATGCCGGCTTTGTTGTAGATGACGCCATATAAAATGTTTCGATAACGCGCGCCGAGGTTGGGATCGATCGCGTCCTTGGCGAAACCCTTGAGCGACGGTGATTCGTATTTGGTGAAAGCTCCTTCTTTGAACATGAGGTGCATATGATCGCCCGTTGTCGCGACAGCGTCGAACAGCGGTTTGCCGACGCGATGCTCGCCCAGGACGCGGTCAATAATCTCAGTCGAACCGCCGCGCCAGTATTCCATCCGCAGGCCAGTCTTTGTTTCAAAAGCTTTTTTGAGTGCGTCGGCGGTAAACGTTTCCATGGAAGTATAAAGGACGGCTTTCCCCCCTTCCTTTTTCGCGGCCTCAATGAGTTGCGGGGTTTGCGCCGATGCGGGTCGAGTAAAAAAAATGAGCAACAATCCGACTAACGAAGCGGACATCCTGCGCATAGGTGAGATTCCTTCCTCGCCGCGATTTCGCGGATGAACCGAAGCCGCAATCTAACGCTGAGTTATATGGTACGGATTCCCAGGGGTCAAGGTTGAGTAGACAATCGGTAATAGAGAATAGTCGTAGGGGCAAGGCGCGCCTTGCCCCTATAATAATGATCGTGGTGCGCTTGCTGCAAATTGCGTCAACTCTTTCCGGACAAGCGTTTGAAGAAACCCTCGCGTTCCAATTCGTCGACAATACTTTCGTCGAGGTATTTGCCGATATTCATGTCGACTTTCACGGCGGGATTGCGCTGCGCGATGATTTCCAAAGTATTGCGTAAACCTTCCTGCGATACACGCGTGGGGAAAGCGAAGCTCTTGGCGAAGTAATCGTAAGTTTCCTCGAGGCCCTTCGGATTCTTGAATCTCAGCCGCTTCGACAATACTGCCAGTCCTTTGTCTTTCTGATTCATAAACTGGTAAGTGCCTTCGGCATAGGCCTGTTGGAAGCGCTTTACGGTGTCGCGATTTTTTTCAAAAAACGAGCGCCGCGCGACCATAACATTCATCGGAAACGAGGTTCCTTTGACATCAGGCATTTTCACCAACTCGTGCATGCCCAACCGCAAGGCTTCGTTGATGTCCGGATAAGACAGCATCGTTCCGTCGATCGCTTTTGCGGAAAGCGCGACAATGCGAGCGGCTGAATCTCCGGCGGGAAAGATTGTCACCGACTGGCGCGGAATATTCCACGCCTTGAGGGCGAGAAATGTGGCGGTTTCCACCGCGCCGCCGACGGCCAGAGTGCCGATCTTCTTGCCGGCGAGATCTTCGGGTTTGCGGATCTCCTTCTGGGTTACAAAACTGTAAGGAAAATTGTTCAGGGTTCCGGAGAACATGACGAGATCCGCCCCCTGATTGATCGCGTTGACTCCGGTAGCTGCATCGATCTGGGCAAAGTGGATGCTACCGCTGAGTACAGCTTGAATTTGCCGGACGGAACCGGGGACGAGCACGACGTCGCCTTTGAAGCCGTACTTGTCGAACAATCCGAGGTCCTTGGGCGCCCAAACCGGCGCTTGAAAACCGGCAAAACCAGCGTAGGCGACGAGATAAGTCTCTTGCGCAGCGAGGTTCGGCGGCAAAAGCAGCAGAAGAAGGACGGTACACAACCATCTTACGAACATCGTCGGGCGCCTCCGATTTCGGTTTGGATCATTGCTAATTGGATGGGTTTTTCTTCTGAAGTAACTTTAGGGTTTCAGTTTGCAGGTTTCAGAGTATGTGGCGACTCGAAACCCAAAATCGTTTTTACGTCCATCCCCGCGTCCAGCGCTCCCCCTTCTTGACCTTGTCCGCGTAGTAATTCCAATCGGCGGAGTGAAAAACCTCGTCCCTTGGTCGGCGGAAAAGTTTTTCTCGGCTGCCGGTCAGTGTTTGGATCGATTCAGCGCTCGGTCCTTGATATCCATGCAGGCGCGCGATGGCCATGATTTTTGCCGTACGCTCCATGTAGAGCGCATTGATACAGGCCTCATCGATCGTCGCGCCCACTGTGACGATACCATGGCCTTTGATCATGATGGCTGAAGCATCCCCCAGGGCTTTGGCCAAGGCGGCGCCTTCGGATTCGTCGAGGATGTAGATGGGGTGCGGAAAAATCGGCGTGCCTCCTTTGAAACGGGAGGACTGCATATGTACCCAATCGACCGGTTGTTCCGCCAGGCTCAGCGCGACGCACATGGAGGCGTGACAATGGACAGCGGCGTTGACGTCCGGCCGGGCCTTGAAAATTTCCGTATAGATGACCGACTCGCGCGGAATCGTGCCGGGTCCCGAAAGTTTTTTGAGCGAATAATCGAAATGAACCAGCCAGTTTTTTTGCGTGCCTTCAAGATGGCGGAACATTTGTACGGCGATCCCCTTGTTGTCCGGTAGTCGTACGCCGACGTGGCCCCAGAGGTCGCCGATTTCCCACTCGAGAATCTTCGCGGCGATGCGTAGTTCTTCTTCAGCGCGGCGAACCGCGGCGCGCGCGCTCGGGTTAGGCGATTTTTTCGACTTCGTCACTTTGTTGCTCCGAATTGCCATGCGTGAAATGTCTTGACCTTGTTATAGAACTACGACGCCGCTTCGCGTCGCGCCGCGTATGACGCCGGGTTTTCGATTTTGGCCGACGACGTGAGGTAATCGAAGTGCTGCCGCCAAGTCATGTTGCGAGGCAACATGTGGGCGAAACAGTCGATGTGCGGAAACCAATTTAGCTCCATGTCCCGGACGACATGAGCCGGCTCTTTGCCGGTTTGGAGTTCCTTAACGCTGGTCAACAGGAATTTGCGCAGGGCGATGACGGCTTTGTCGCTTACGCCGAGATGTTCCTTGCTGCGATCGAATATCGGCCCCATGCTCTCGGTGGCGCAGCCATCGTGATTGAGAAAATCTTCGATGCCGGTGAAGTTCACCGTCCTTTGCATCTGGCGGTCCTGGAGATAATTGTTGCGCGCGTTGCGGATGCGCGTGTAGTCGGGATTGATCTGTTTGCGCCGGTGCACCTCGTCGTCCTGTACCGCGCGGTTGCGGCGAAAGCCGATGTCGTAGCGCCAGCAATGGGTATCGTCGGCCGGCACATAGGTGTGGATTTCGTAGCCTTCGAGCTCGTTGGTCGGTCTGCCGGCGGGAACGCAACCATAAACCGGCATCACGAAGGCGGAAAAGCGGACGTAATGTTGATTATCAGCGTCCCGCGTCGCGATCAGGCGCACGCCGAAGTCGGTGTCTTCGGTTTCATAAGCCGGCGATGTATCGCTCTTGTAGAGCCACTGATTACGCTCGTTGCTGAACGCGCGATGGAGAAACGAAAGATGGGAAGAATCGCACTCGCCTTCGAGACCTTGGAGATAATTGCATTCCAGTAAACACTTCGTCACGTAGGTATACTCAAGCGGCACCTGGGTCCATTCGTAATTAGGAAACAGCGGCAACTTGGCGCGCGGACCGAGATAAGCGTAGATGACGCCGTTCGCTTCATGAGTTGGATACGCGGTGTGATGTAGCTTTTTTCTGAAATCGCTGTCGGCCGGTTCCGCCGGTGTGTCCAGTACGTTGCCCTCGACGTCGTATTTCCAACCGTGGTAGATGCAGCGCAAACCACATTCTTCATTGCGCCCAAAGAAAAGTGAGGTGCCTCGATGGGCACAGTGCTCGCCGATGAGACCGATATGGCCCTGAGTATCGCGGAAAGCGACCAATTCTTCGCCCAACAGCTTTACTCGCACGGGGGGACAGTCCGGTCCGGGAATTTCTTCCGACAGCAACCCAGGAATCCAGTAGCGCCGGATCAAATTTCCCATCGGCGTGCCGGGGGTTGTTCGAGTGAGAAGTTGATTGTCCTCTTTGGATAACATGGGGTCACCCTCTTTTGTTTTCAGCCGGCGCAAATATTAAAATCCTTCACTTCATTTGAACCGCTCAAGCTCTTCAATATCAATTATGTATCCAGTGTGCCAGAAGCAAAGATATCGGCATAAGACGGCGCCGTGTGGATCATGCCCTGTTCGACATTGTACTTGATGAACGCATCCATGGTGCTCTTGTTAGCTTTGAGTCCGTACTTCCAGGGATCACCCCAGGTCTTGATTTGTTCTTTCATTCTTTCTCGTAGGTACACTACGGAGAATCCACCGCGGTCGCTCAGCACATCGTCGCAGGCGATCTCTTTGGCTTTTTCAAAGGCGGCGTAAAATTTGGTAGCGAGATCGGGGCGTTCGCGATCGAGCTTGCGGCTCATCACGATCATGTGCACGGGGGTGAAGATACCGGTCTCGCGATAGAGCTCCGCGTCAACTTGCACGTAATTTGGAAACAGCCGCCTGACCTTGGGATGGTTCTCCAGATTTTCGAACATCTTGGTGTCCGAAATGTCCGTGATGATCGCGTCCAGCTCGCCGGCGATGAGACGTTGCGACATATTTTTGGTTTCGTCGACGTAAGCAATTTTAGCGTTTGAGTCATGGATGGGAAATACCTCCTTTGCCTGCAAAACCCATTGGACGGTTGAAAAGTCGACGCCGTAGCGCTGACGCAATAGCCCTCGTGCCCACACGGTGAGCGCGGTCCGATAAGTGCGCGATCCGACGCGTTTCTTTTCCAGATCCTTGGGCGAGCTAATCTCGGCATCGGCATGACAGAAGATCAGCTGATACACGGGCTTGCGCTTAGAAAAAACCGGCAGGCCGATGATTTTCCATCCCGCTTCGATGGCGGGCAGAAAGTAGCCGATGTTGAGATCGCACAGGCCAAAGTCGCCGGCTTTCATCTTAGGATCTTCTTTGTTGATCATCGACGAGGTCCTTACCGGCTTCAGTTTTACGCCGTCGATCGGCACCCGGCCTTCGAGGAGCGGCATGGTGATATCATAGCGCATGACGGGGAATTCGACTTCGAGAATCTCGGTAGTCATCGTTTCTCTCAATTCTCAAGCGGTAGCTAGGCAAGCGTAGAATCGCGCGGACCCGGCTTTACTGTCAAGTGATTCGGGCCAGGAAAATAGTGTGGTGCTAAGTCCCATCTGGATTGATTACGTATGCCAATTCACCGCTGATTCAAGAATTTCTGTGCGAGTAGAAGGTTGCTTTTGGCACCCCTGAACCGTGCAACGAAGGCTTCACCGAGGGTCGCGGCTCTGCTCCAGCGAGCACCCACTGATTGGATCTTTGGGAGGTGCTTGCATATGTGAGCACGAATGGCTAGCATAGTCTTGTGTCTGAGAAGAATAATATTCATCCCGACATGGGCGTCGGAGAATTCATTCGACGGCAACGCGAACTAGGCCAGATGTCGGTGCGTCAACTGGCCGACTTGTGCGGCGTTTCCAACGCCTATCTGAGTCAAATTGAACGCGGGCTGCGCACGCCGAGCAGCATGATTCTTCAATCTTTGGCAAAAGGTCTACGGCTCTCCGCAGAGACTTTGTATACTCAAGCTGGCATTCTCGACCCTAAGGGCGACGACGATGGCGGCGTGGTCCGGGCAATCATGGAGGACCCGAAGTTGTCTTCGCGGCAGCGTGACATCTTGATCGAAATGTACCAATCTTTTCGTAAAGTGAACGGTTCCGGGAGCAGTTTTGACTGATGCTTGCAACAGCAAGCAGTGTGTGCTAGCATTTTTTGTGTCGGTGATCCCAGCCAATCTATCCAACTAAAAAGAAAGGAGCAAAAATATGGATTGGACAAAACAAACCGAGGACATGTTGAACACTTGGATGGGAACTCAGAAAAGGATGTGGGACAACTGGCTTGATACTGTCCAGAAAAGCGCGCCACAGTTTCACGCCTCCGAGTTGTGGGAGAAGACCTTGGAAACTTGGGAAGAGACCGTAAAAAAATCTTTGGAAGGCCAGTCTGAGTGGATCAAGATGTGGGCTGAAAATATGCCCCCGGTTAAAGGCCTGCCTAAAGAAGTTGCCGAGTGGGCCCAGCATTCGCAAGAGCTGAATCAGAACTGGGTGGATCTGCAGGAGCAACTCTGGGCCGTCTGGTTCGGGCTGATAAAAAAGAGCGAGCCCGGCAAGATCATTGGCTCCTGGGATCAGGAAAGCCAAAGAATGGCTCAAATGTGGCAAGAATCCGTCGGCAAATTTATGGAAGCGCAAATGGAATTTGCGCGTACCTGGGGCGGTGAGACCAAGAAGGACGAGAAGAGAGAAGGGATGCACGAGCAGGCTACTGAAAAAGGCGGGAATGAGTACGGCCGGCAATCTGCCGATTTTGAAACTCGGTGATCATCGACCGGGAATGTGAGACATTAGGGCGCCCAGTGGAAAATTCAAAGATCTGGTCCGACCAGCTCGACAATGTCGTAAGAGCTTGGACTGACGCCCAGAAAACCGTTTGGGAAAAATGGTTTGAGCTGGCGAAGGAAGCGCCCGCTGCTGCGCAGCCGGCATCGGCTGCGCAGTGGGGAAAGCTTGCGCACGATGCTTTCGAGACATGGATCAGCAGCGACGCATTGACCGCGAAAGAAGCGGCGGAAAGACTAATCGCCAGTCAAGAGGCCTGGAGGCGTTCGCTCGATCTTGCGACGGAGGCCTGGAAAGCGATCGCCGCTAAGATGGAGTCGGGCGAAGACTGGCAGAGCGCTGTGACTCGATACGTTGAGGGACTACGAGACGAGTTCATCCATTCCCCTGAAAGATTACTTCATTCCACGGAAAAACTCAGCGAACTGTGGCGACTTTACGTCGCTGAATTTCTAAAACTTGCTCAGCCGTGGGTGGCGAGCTGGCAAAAAGCAGAGACACATTTCCCTGCGGCTGCCACGGGAAATCGATCTGCTTTGGTTGAGTTAAGCCGGCTTTACTGGGATTCATTCGACCAGACCTTCGGGCGGCTGATTCAGAGCCCCGGATTGGGATCTACTCGAGAGCTAAATGACAAGTTCGCTAAGATTTTTGCGGCGTGGCAGGAGTGGCGCGAGGCGAGCACTGAATACTACGTGATCATGGCCGAGGCGGCCACGCGGGTTTTGGAGCGAGCGCTTCAAGAAATCGGTTCCATCGCCGAGCGCGGCGAAACCATCCAGAGCCTACGGCAATGGGCCCAGCCTTTCGAGAAAGTTGCCGATCCAGTTCTGACGGAGATATTCGCTTCGGACAAATTCGTCCAGGCGCAGGCGAGAGTGCTCAATGCCGCGATGGCTTACTGGCTCTGCCGGCGCGAGATCGTCGAGGAATTTTTAAAATTCGGCGACATGCCGACGCGAAGCGAAGTGGATGAAATTCACCAAACCCTCTACGAGCAACGCAAAGAGATCAAAGCGCTTAAGAAAGTTCTTGCCGAGTCCATTGCCGTCATGCAAAAGATGAGCGTCACTATCAGCGACGCGAAAAATCAGCAAGCCGGACAGAGTGATAGCGATGAAACTCATTTACAGGAAAGCCCGGACATCAACAAACCTTCCTCCGATCAAGACGACAAGGTTATTCCGAAACATCGACAACGTCAGCGTAGTCGCAGCCCGAAGAGGTAACGAGTGTCGCTCTCACCGATAAAGTTCACCCCTGAACAAACCGTTCAAGAACTCGTCGATCTGAACCGCAAAGTGCTCAACGGCATTGAGACTCTCGGCCGTATCCGCGAGGAGGATATCCAGGTCGGTGTCAGTGCCAAGGAGGCGGTTTATCGCGAGGACAAAGTCATACTTTACCACTACACGCCCCTCGTAGAGCAGCGCTTCCCAATCCCGCTGCTGATTGTTTACGCGCTGGTCAATCGCCCGTATATGGTGGACATCCAGGAAGATCGCTCGCTGATCCGAAAACTGCTCAACTTGGGTATCGACGTTTATCTCATCGATTGGGGTTACCCGAGCCGTGGCGATCGCTGGCTGACCCTGGAAGATTACATCGACGGTTATATCGACAACTGCGTCGACTTTGTGCGCGATCGACACGGTTTGGAAAAAATCAACGTTCTCGGCATTTGCCAGGGCGGGACTTTCAGCCTTTGTTACGCGTCGCTATATCCCGAAAAGGTGCAAAAGCTGATTACGATGGTCACGCCGGTGGATTTCCATGTGCAAGACGGGCTCCTCAACCGCTGGTCCGGCTGCTCCGTTGGCGCGCAGAGCGTCGACATAGATTTGATGGTCGATGCGCTGGGAAACATCCCCGGTTCATTTCTCAACGCGGGTTACCTGATGCTCAAGCCCTATCTGTTGGGCGTGCAAAAGTACCTCGACGTCATCGATCTCATGGACAATGAGACCGAGCTGCTCAATTTCTTGCGGATGGAAAAATGGATTTTCGATAGCCCTGATCAAGCCGGCGAAGCTTTCCGGCAATTCATGAAAGACTTCTACCAGGGCAATAAGTTGATCAAGGGCGAAGTCAAAATCGGCAACCAAAACATTGATCTTAGAAATATTCGAATGCCGGTGCTCAACATCTATGCCGAGCAAGACCATCTGGTGCCGCCGGCTTCTTCTCGGGCCCTCGAAAAATTCTGCGCTAAACGGGACTACACCGTACTTTCCTTTCCTACGGGCCATATTGGGATGTACGTGAGCGGAAAAGTTCAACGCGATTTACCACCCGCGATCGCCACATGGCTACGAAGGTAAATGGTCAAATGATTTTCAACTCAACAACAAGGAAGGTACGATGCTGGGATTCGACAATAAAATCATTCTCGTGACGGGTGGCAGCCGCGGTATCGGGGCGGCCACAGTCAAGCTGTTAAGAAAGTTAGGCGCGAAGGTCGCTTACATCGACCGTTCCATCTTGGAACTGCCGGACGCGTTGGCGTTCCAAGCCAATGTCACCGATGCCCGAGCGATGGAAGCGGCCGTGCAAAGGATCGAGCGAGAACTCGGGCCGATCTACGGGGTTGTCGCCAATGCTGGAGTTAATGAAGATAACCTCTTGCAGAAGTTAACCGCGGATCAATGGAAAGCGGTGATCGATGTCAACTTGACCGGCGTTTTCAATACCATTAAACCGGTGATCCCTTTCATGTACGAGCGCCGCGCAGGCGCGATGGTTTTCATCGGCTCGGTCGTCGGTGAGCAGGGTAACATCGGCCAAGCGAATTATGCGGCGTCAAAAGCTGCGCTCATCGGTCTGGCTAAAGCTATCGCGCTGGAAGGCGCGCGCTATGGGGTGCGCGCCAACGTCGTCGCTCCTGGTTTCACCGAGACCGCGATGCTGGAAGCAATACCCGATCACATTCAGGCTAAAATCCTTGAAACCATACCTCTGCGGCGATTTGGCAAACCCGACGAGATCGCCTGGGGCGTGGCCTATTTGCTTTCTCCGGTGGCAGGAAGCTACGTCAGCGGCACGACCCTAAGCATCAATGGCGGTCGCCACACCTAAGATATCGAGACTCGTGGATGGCGAAAGATGCAAAGGGGCGACGCTGGACGAAACTCCAAAGGCATAAAAGGGAGGTGGTAAAAACTCAGACCGACACGGGTGCGAGAAAAACAAAAAAATTTCATGATCGCAATTCGTATCATTTTAAGCTATGCTCGGCCGGATTTTTATGAACGGGAGAAAGCGCATGGATGAAGTATTCATAGTTTCAACAGCACGCACGCCGATTGGACGTTTCGGCGGAGCTCTCAAGGAGTTTTCTCCCGCGGATCTGGGCGCGCACGTGATGAGGGCGGCTCTCGACCGAGCAGGTATCGAGGGCAAAGACTTGGATCTTTACATCATGGGCAATATTCTGCGCGCCGGCCACGGACAACTTGTGCCGCGACAGGCCGCGGTAAAAGCCGGAATTCCGCAGGAAGTGGACGGCTATGCGGTGGATATGGTCTGTTCCTCTGGCATGATGTCGGTTATGAACGCTGCGACCGCGATCAAAGCTGGCGAAGCTGATCTGATACTCTCAGGCGGCATTGAATCGATGTCTCAAGCGGGGTTCTTTCTATCCCATAAAGCGCGCTGGGGTTATCGTTTACTCATGGGAGCGCCGGAACAGCTTGGGGACACATTACTTCACGACGGTTTAACCGATCCGATTGCGGAAGGGGTCATGGGCGCATTGACCGAGCGATTGGTAATCGAGTGGGAGATATCCCGGAAAAAGCTAGATGAGGTGGCGTATTATTCCCACAAGCGCGCTGCTGAGGCAACCCACAGAGGTTTTTTCAGAAAAGAAATCGAGCCCATGGAAGTCAATACACCCAAAGAGACAATCTCCTTGGATTACGACGAGGGCATCCGAGAAGATACGAGCCTCAAAAGCTTAGCGAAATTGCCACCAGCGTTCAATAAGGACGGAATGTTAACCGTCGGCAATTCGAGCCAGATCAGCGACGGCGCCGCGGCATTGATCCTGGCCAGTGAACAAGCGGTGAAGAAACACAAGCTGGAGCCCCTCGCACGCGTCCTTGGCGGAACTTGGGCGGCGGGGGAGAGTTGGCGCTACATTGAAGCGCCCATCACCGTCGTCAAGAAGCTACTGGACAAATTGGACAAAGGCATCGACGACTTCGATCTATATGAGAATAACGAAGCATTCGCCGTTAGCAGCGTGCTTTTCAGCAAGCTGCTCGGGATCGAGTTTGATAGGTTGAATGTCAACGGCGGTTCGATTGCCTTGGGGCATCCGATCGGCTGCACGGGCGCGCGGATCATCGTGACCCTGCTCAATGCTTTAGCGGAACGAGGCGAGAAAACGGGCGTGGCCACGCTCTGCCACGGCACCGGCGGGGCCACGGCCATCGCCATCGAAAAACTATAGACCGTCCGATCAGTGTTCAATCGCTAGCGGAAAAAATCCATCATATCAGGCCTCTTAACTACGCCATCGTCGCGGGCATAAACGATTGCGGCTGAAGCTTCACTTGTTTCCAATCCTCGATGGCGTGAAGGGTTGGGGAAAGTCTGATGGGATAGGCATCGGAGTGTGAAGCATCTAGCCGTTCGAACAGCGGTTGCGACGCCGAAAATGGAAAGTCACGGCCGTCCGGTGCGTGCGCGATGCCGAAATACTCGCGTCCCAGTCTCGACTCCCGATAGCTGATAAACGCGACTGTCATACTATTCGGGATCTCGGCCGCTGTCAGATTCGCCTGTTGGCACAGGTCGCAGTCAACAATTCTGTTGAGGTAGTCATGGTCGAAAGGAGCCAGGTCGGAGTCGATATTCGCGACTTTTTCAGTCTTACCACCGGCTAATAAAAGGTAACCGTCGAAGGTGTGATGCCCGCCCACGCTGCTGATTCCCGCGTACGAAATCCGATTGTCCTCAGCATTCATTTCAGGATAACCACCGGTTCCGAGTAGTTCTTTGGCTGCTTCAAAGGCGAGACGAACAAAAGTCGGCGTAATCGCATGTCCGCACATGGCCCCGCCCGAGCGTCCTGCCTTGATTAACTTTCCGTTTGTTCCGATGTCGTTAGAGAGCAAGGCATCGCTGATACGCCCCTCGTACCCGATGAACTTGAGAATAACTTCCAACTCGGCAAGCGAAACCCCGGGGAAAGGATTGTGAAGTTCGAGAATCTTCAAATCCGCAGGATTGACAATGTTTGCCTGGTGCAATGCAGCGGTTACCGACGTTGTCATGGCCCGCGATAGATGACTATCACGATCACGAATGCTCGAAGCGTCCACGCCCGACCCTAAGCCAACAACCCGCACCGCTCGCTCGGTATCGGGGGCTTTGTTGGACAGGATGAAACCGGCATACCCTAAACTTTGCGGTGCCACCGAGCGCAACTTGAGAGGGTAAAAAATAGTCTGATCCTTGATTCTATCCGGATGGGTCGCCACGTGAGCCGTGGATAAATTTCGCATCGCTAACTGGTGGGTGAAAACACGCTGATCGTAGGCGAACTTTTCCAGAGCCTCTAACAGATTTGCATCCGACTGGCACGCCCGGCCCACCGCGACGGCGCCAAGCTTGAGCATGTTGGCGCCGGTATGCTTGCGATCGAAGGGCGAAATCAGACTGGCAAAGATTTCCGTTGTCTCGTCGGGGCTGATACGGGGGCGATGACGATTGGTTCCTTTGGTATTGCCCGCGGTAACCACGATGGAAGTCTCGTCGCCGCGCACCAAAATATCCGCAATGGCGTCGTTGAATGGCACCATTCCCGAGGAAGACGCAGCGTGGCTCGGTGTGAAACGAATTTTTGGTAACTTTTTAAATAAGTTTCGCCGCGGACTCTTGGATAGACGCCAGAGAAAATCATCCGCTAGCTCGTCTTCCGTCATCTGCGCCAGCTCTCGTGGGTACGACACCGCAACGTTTATCGCTCTTACCTCGCTAAGATCGACTCCGCCCGCAATCGCCTCGGCAGCCAACTTTTCAAAACCCATCCACAAAAGCGACTCTGTATAAAGCGACTCAAGTTTTCCTGACTCCCAAGACTCTTGGAGCAAATCGCTATTCGCCGCGACTTTTTCCCAAATTTCAGGCGGGCGGTAGTCGGCAACGCCGCAGAGGACATATATGGAAGTTTTCGTCGGGTTCATAAAATATTCTCCTCTCTGTTAGAGGTCTGTTCGCAGGATCGCAGGCACACTTTCGATTGCTGTTTCAGCGTGTCGGGAAAAAGCTCAACGCCACCACATTCGCATTTCGATCTTGCTTCTGAACCTAACCGCCGAGTGAAACGCCGTGATTGCTGGAAGGTAAAATTTCTGTGAAGCGCTGCGAGGATGGCTTGCAGGTGATCTTATTGACTTGTCACGACGAGTGGCACCCGGCTTCGCACAAGCGGCAGCTTATCCTGAGAGTAGTGGCCTTCGAAAGAATCCGGCTATCTAAATATAAACCGCAATGCTCGTGCCAAAACGAGTTTGCCACCGTGAATTCTAAGCAGTGGAATTCGTACAATCTTCCGCGAGTCACTTTTGCGGTCGCAATGAGATGATCAAACATGCATGCTTTTTGAGCTTTCGGTGACTCATATGTAGGCGACGATTTCCAAATCGTCGGTAAAATTTAATCACGTCTGTCGGCGAACAATTTTTTCAAGCGCGGAAGCCGGGATCGCAAACGGCCTGTGCAGGCGATATCAAACGCTCGCGCAGGCGATATCAAACGCTCGCGCAGGCATTTCAAATTCAATGTTCAGTATCTATGCGAATGCTCAAAAACTAGAAGCAGAAACAGCAAAGATAATACCACTGTAGTCCGTGGAGATAACATCAACCGACTAAACGATCGGCTTGAGACTGTGGCGCATGAGTTCGAAAAACATACTGTGGTGAAATACCCCGATCGTGTTCCGTATTTCGGTTGAATTGTTATTATCTCGGGTGACCAGCTCTCTCCGTCGGCTTGATTAAATTGTCTGTGGCTGATTTTCATTCGCAACATTCAAGCAATCCTTTTCCGTCGCACCGCATCAGATCCAATGCGATGCGAGGGTATTCAGCGTCCGCAGGTTGTCCAATCAAGCTGCCCAATCGCGCATGACGGGCTTTCTGCCAAGGAGGCGGTGGTTTCGCACTGCTCATGACGTTTAGTCGTCATAGGTCTCGTGCTGATCGAGCGGGGCACAAAAATGTAAACCGTGGACACTCATGACTAGCCGACTTTGTTCGATACCCATCCCGGGTAAATTTCAAGGTCGTAGCAATTCTATGGAATATCAATACGTTGGATGGCGGTTGGATCATGATTCCTATTGGCATGTCAATTGCTGAATGAGGATGCGTCGCGTTGTAAATCAACGACAGAGAGGGACAAAATGGAACCAGAGATAAGCAACCATTACCATGAGATCCAGTATGCAAAGGAAACCTTCCATGCGGCGATGTGTCATCGCTGCGGAGCAAAGATGTTTCCCGCCGAGTTGCTCGAAGCCCATATGGATCGTCACGAATTGAAAGACATGTATCTTCAGAGCGAACTGAAGAAGCTGCAGTACTCGATGAACAGAATGAGATAAGGTTTTTAACCTTGCCGGCTCGCCGCCGGCATAACATGTTCCCGAGCGCAAGCGTTGGGCTCTCCTCCTCGGTTCATGTTTGCAGCTATCACCCCAGGGTGTCCCCGACGAGGGGGCACCCTTCCCCCAAAAGAAGAATCTTAATCGAGTTAGCAATTCCACTTTAAGGCTGCTCATATGCTTGTGTGGCGCCTGTGGTGGATTGGTGCCTGGTGGTTTGACAACGATACTTCGCCTTGCTAGCGAAAAGTTCATCCGAGGAGAAGATATTGAAAGCGGTTCGAATGCACGGATACGGGGGCGTGGAGCAACTTTTTTTCGAAGATGCAGACGAGCCAACGCTGTCACAGCCCAACGAGGTTATTGTTAAGCTCAGATTTGCGTCAATCAATCACATCGATATTTGGAACCGCATGGGCGCGACAGGTATCAACGTACCGATGCCGCATACTCTTGGCGCAGACGGGGCCGGCGTGGTGGTTGAAGTTGGCGCGCAATCCGGAAACGTGAAAGTCGGAGACGCCGTTTGCCTTTATCCGCCAACCGGCTGCGGACGCTGCGAGTTTTGTATCACCGATCAGGATTTCATGTGCGTGTACTTGCGCGTCCTAGGGGAGCGAATGGAGGGCACGTACGCGGAGTACGTGAAGTTGCCGGCACAGAATTGTTTTCCAATTCCACAAGGATACTCTTTCGAGGAAGCGGCGGCGTTTCCGCTCGTATTCATCACCCTTTGGCGCATGCTGATTACCAATGCGGAGCTGAAGCCGGGGGAATCGTTGCTGATCATCGGTATCGGCGGCGGAGTAGCCAGCGCGTCCCTGCAATTGGCAAAAAAAATCGGCGCGCGGGTCATCGTCACGTCAGGCAGTGATGAGAAACTAGAGCGGGCAAAGAATTTGGGAGCAGATTACGGCATAAATCACCACAAGGCCGATTTCGCAAAGGCCGTAAGCGATTTAACCGATGGTCGCGGCGTGGACGTGGTGCTCGATTGCGTCGGTGGAGAAGTGTGGAGAAGAAGCCTTGCGTCTTTGGCGCGAGGCGGACGGCTGGTAACTTGCGGCGCAACCGCGGGCGGGCAACCCGTCGATGATATCGCGGCGCTCGTCTCCAAGCAGCTAAGAATCTACGGCTCCACGTTGGGAAGCAGAGACGAGTTTCGACTGCTCATAAGCTTCATGAACGCGACAAAAATCAAGCCGATCATCGACAGGGTCTTTGCGTTGCAGGACGGCGCGGCTGCTCAACGATATGTGGAAGAGGCCAAGCAGTTCGGGAAAGTGATCTTGCGGATTTCAAACTAGAGATTCACGAGCACCATCGTTAGTCGCGACTACGCTGTTGACGCAGGAAGAGCTGATACTGAGCCCTTTGACGCGCCACCGATTCTTTCCCTAGAGGATCGTAGTTGCAGGGTCCGTAGAAGTCGATAATGTCGCCGTCGTTCTGGTCCTTAAGCACCGGACGATCCCAGTAAAGTGTCTCTTCCCTGATTGCCGGGAATTTCAGATTGCAGGCGCTGCCGGATGGGTCCGTGACTTTGGAAATGGTGCCTTCAGCGGCCCATACCAGCGGGCTGCCCAGCAGGAATGCTCCGGTCAAAACAAGCGTTAGGCGGAGCGTCATTCGTCTGAACATTTTTTTCTCCCTTCTAGATTTTTTGATATTGCTCTCAGTCCTGACCGATTTTTAGATTTTCGCTCAAACTAGACTGATTTTGCTATTCGAAATCTAATGATCGTTTCTGTCGTAAATCATCTGGTGCCTGTCACGTTCTTGCTGCCAACCTTCTTTGGCAAGTGATATGCCAATGTTGTTGGACCGGTGGCAATCAGATAGCATCGGATTTCACGGCGGATTTTTGCGAGTAGTAATTGAGTTGGGCCGTGCCGCCAGACGCCGTGTGTAGTTGCTTTGCTACGGAGCGAATCAAGTTGATTCACCCCCCCTTCCCCTTGCGGCCGATAAAAAGAATCCAAAGACGGCTAGGGTGTAAAGAACAAGCCGCGGCGATTGAGCGCTTCGGCGCAGGCGTCGAGGGTGCCGAGCTGATCGCGCGCGGCGAAGCGTAAGACAACGGTGCCAGCGCCAGCTTCGATATACTTCTCTATCCAGTCTATCACTTCATCCCAGGATCCGGTGACGCAGAGCATCGCGTTCGCGACCGCTTCGTAGGAGCGGTTGTAGTATTGCGCCAAAAATGATTGTCCTTCGACCACGGCTTCTTTACCGCCAGCCGCGAGTGTGAAGTAAATGCCCGCGTGAAGCGAGTTGGGATCACGGCCGGCGTCCGCTGCGTAGCTTCGAATTTTTTCCCAACACTCGTGATACACTTCAGGACTCTTGATGTTGTTGATCCATGCATCGCCCAATCTTCCGACGCGCTTTAGACCCGGTTCGACGTTGTTGGACGCGAGCCAGATCGGTACACCGCCAGGCTGAAGGGGTTTGGGTTCGATTGTGACATGCTCGAAGCGCGTGAACTTGCCTTCATACGAAACGTCATTCTCACGCCAGAGCCGGCGCATGATCTGAACTAGTTCTTCACTCATCTTCATGCGGGCGGCGGGATTTAGTCCCAAGATTTCGAACTCATGTTCCTGCGTGGGCTCTTTGGACCGGCCATAGCCGACACCGAGATCGATTCGCCCCCCCGTTATCCAGTCGAGGCTGGCGAGTTGATAGGCCAACATCACGGGGTGTCTCAGCGCCGCGAGAAAGATCGCGGTGCCCAGACGCACGCGCCGCGTACGTGCGCCGACCGCGGCGAGCGTCGTCAGCGCGTCGATTCTCGGCCGGGCCGTGAGGCTATCACCGACCCAGACGGAGTCATATCCTAACGGCTCGGCGCGCTCGGCCATCTGGAAAAGGCTTGCCGGGTCCGACCGGCCCGACATGACCGCTTCGCGGGTCGGGAGTAAGACGCCGAATTTTGCTTGTGAATCGCTCATATGTTTACTCGCGAGAATGTTGAAGTCGCCGTTTTTCTCCATTCGTTCAAGGTTCCAGGTTCAAAGTTCAAGGTGTGGAGTGGGGGACGTTGAACGTTGAGCGTTTGAATAGCGGGCGCTTTTAATCGCGCTAAGCGTGCGTTCATTTATTGTCTTCCGCCGCGCCGCGGATCAGGCGCGCCACATCGTACTCCATTATCGTCTCGCCGCGCTGGTTCTTGATCCACTGGCGGTAGCGTACGATGCCGCCGCCACGCGCGGGAATTGGCTTGCTGTCGAGAACTTCGATTTCGACTTGAATCGTGTCCCCGACTTTCACGGGCCCAAACAAGCGCATTTTGTCCAAACCCGCGAAGGCCATGCCGGTGCCGTGAATTATTCCGGTTTGCACCGTCAATCCCTCGGCCATGCCAAAGGTCAGACTGCCGGGAGCGATGCGCTCGCCGTATAAACTTTCATTGCGAATGTACTCCAAGTCCAAGAAGAGTGGCTCGGTGAGTCCGACTAACGTCACGAATTGCATAATGTCGTGCTCGGTGATCGTTCGCCGGCCAGTCGTGAAATGATCGCCGGAGTGAAACTCTTCGAAAGGCATTCCCCTGTGCATGATCAAGTCCTTGTTCTCTTGTCTAGCCCGTTTTCGACTAAATTACCCTCGCCCACGGAGTGCTGATCGTTACCCATAATCCTTATGGCTGGCGACTGGGAGGTTGGAGTTAGTGGGTTGCTGCTGCATAGAATGCTGATGCTGTTTGAAGATCAAGAAAGCAGCGGCGATGTCTTGGAGGCGTTGCAAGCCGCGAGCGAG
>DASPXM010000049.1:0-16683 GCA_035637295.1 Verrucomicrobiia bacterium | reverse complement strand
CCGGAATTGATTGCTGCGATCGAAGACTATCTGAAATGCCACAACCAAAACCCTCGCGTTTTCGTTTGGAAAGCTTCAGCGGATAGCATCATGACCAAAATCTCCAAATGTAAAGAAGCGTTAGGGACACTACACTAGCGTCCCGGCTGTGTCGAGCGCGGCGAGAGCTGGCGTCGGCATAATCAGAAGATCGAATTTCTCGCCCGCGTCCACCTTCTGCTGGATCTGTCCGGGTGAGCCGGAGATGAAGGTGACCTGAGTCCCGGTCTGCTTGGTGTGCTCGGCCGCTAGTGCCCGCAGCGCTATTGTCAACGCGTTGGCATTGAGCACGCGAATCTCGGCAGCCCATGCTGGTCTCGCCAAACCGATGCCGAGCGCGATTAGCAAACTGCAGACTGCTGTCGTGGTGAAAGGCGGGAAACGCATGGAGCTCTCCATTCGTCGGTAACGCTCTCGAGAGCGTTTCTGCTTTAGAGCGGAAGCGGCAGCGATCTGCTCATGTCCTCTAATCCTTAACGTACTTTGTTACCCCCCTCGCTGTGGCTTCTGCCGTGAAGAGATTGCCCGCACTATCGATGGCAATCCCCTCTCCCATGGCTCCATCGGGCGCATCAGTTTTGTGCGGCGGCACGAAGATTGTCACCTTCCCGTCCTTCAAGCTCCCAATGCGAATGCCCTTGAGCCAGCCTGGATGTCTCTTTGGCTCCGATTCAGAGTCCGCCGCATAAATTGTGTCGTTCCCGTCTATCGCCAGTCCGCTCACGCGGCTGAACTCCCGCCATTCAGCGAGATACTTCCCTTCCTTTGTCAGGATCTGAATTCGGTGATTGTGGCGATCGGCGACGATCAGCCGTCCCTGGGAGTCGAACTCGATCGCGTGCGGTGTTCGGAACTCTCCTGGCCCGGTTCCGGTCTTACCGATGACCCGCAGGAACTTGCCGTTCCGGTCGAAGACCGAGATACGACCGACAATATTCGGGTCCTCGACGTTCGTATGGCTCTCCGCCACGTAAACATCGCCGTTACTCGGGTCCGTGATGACGTCGTTCGGCTCGGTCAGCGCGTCCGGCGGATCTCCCTTCACGCCAGGTCTGCCCAACGTCATTAGTACCTTGCCATCGGGACTAAACTTGATGACAACGCTGCCCTTGTTGTCTTCACCCGGAAACTTGATGCGTTCTTCGGCTGTCGCAACGCGAGCGTCGGTCACCCACACGTTTCCATCTCGATCGACGTGGATGCCGTGTGGCCACACGAACATGCCGCCGCCAAAGCTCCTGATCTCCTTCCCTGTCTCGTCGAAGAGATGGACCGGGTTTGCCTTGGTGCCGAGGCAGCCCGGGGCAATTCCTGGCGAGCAACGGTCCGTCGCCCAAACGGACTTGCCGTCCCGGTCGATGGCTACACCGTTGGACCCGCCCCACGGCCTTTTCTCCAACGTGAGCTGTGCCCAATCGCGGATGACGCGATAGGGGTTGGCTCCGCTGTTGACGGGCTGAACTTTGTCGGTCTCGGCAGTCCCGCCCCGCTGTTGAGCCAGAACGGTGGTGCGTTGGGCGCTGATGAAAACGACGATTGCGACCGCGCACGCGAGTCTCACGACAATTGAGATGGACATCTCGATGCTCCTGCTCATATGGATCGCAAAGTTAAACATTCTTTTTTCTGGAGGAGGCCATATCGCGATCGCGCCGAACCGCTAATCGTGTGTATCGGGCCACCATGTTTTGCACAGAGAGGGATTTGTTTTCAACAGGAATTGAACTGGGGAGTCAAGTTTTAGCACACGGATTCGAAGTCAAGTCTTGAACTTGGCGTTTTCTACTTTCGGTTTTGCTTTTTATAACAGTTCGAAAAGATTCGGTGTCAGTCTTGGAATGGAAATGGGGCAGCTCAATTTGACCCTCTCCGTGATGACACCTCTCGTCCTCGTAAGGCACAGCGAGATACTTCTGCTTCTCCGCAACTCCGTGTGTTTGTGCAACTGGTCTAGGCCGTCTTGGCAAACCCTTCATTCACTTCTTTCTCGTAGGCAAGCAGTTTCTTAACGCTCGAGCGCTCCTGCATGCGCTTGAAATGCGCCGTGACGTTGGGGAAGCCTGAGATGTCCACCTCCAGCTGGGTGGCGCGGCGGCAGCACCAAAAGAAATGCGCGTCCGGGGCAGTGAAGTGGTCGAAGAAGTACTCGCGCCCGGCCAGCCTATCGTCGCCGATCCGGAAGTTCTCGAACAGAGCTTCCGTGGCGAACTTGATCACGCTGTCGGACGCGCCCGTTGCGTCGCAGACTTTGGGCGGGTTGTTGATCCGGCTCAGATAGGGGTGGATGCCGCTGGCACACCAGGCATGTAGCGATATCGCCTGCAACTGGTCCCACGGATCGGTAGGCAGGATCTTCGCGCCGGGGAAAGTCCGATGGACCCATTGATGGATAGCGACGTTCTCGGTCAGTATCTTGCCGTCGACTGCTAACGCTGGCACCTTGTGCTTCGGGTTGATCTTCAGGTACTCGGGCGAGAAATTCTGCCGCTTGCGGAAATTGAGCGGCCGGACCTCGAAATCGGCGCCCGCCTCGGTCAGCGTTACATAGGGAGCGAGTGCGCAGGTGTTGGGGGCGTAGTAAAGAGCGATTTCCATTCACGTCTCCGCATTAGTTTGATTGACCCATTGCGAATCTAGTACCAGCGTGTGGCAAGTGCAATCCATCCAAGAGCGGCAGCGAAGCGCATTCGTGGAAACAAACCCATGGGTTAGGGGACGTTGTTGACTAACTGGACAAGCGCTTTCGAACCTCTGATCTCGATATTTTCCACTGGGCGCAACCACGCGGTCCCAACACCAAAATCCCCCACCAGCTTGGCTAACGGTACGGTTTTGGCCTGGCGACAAAAGGTTCCTATTCGGACCAATTTTCACGTTTTCGGAATTCCGAAAACGTGGAAATGAAAGAGCGGCTAGCGGTCGCGGGCGGCTACCGTGGAAGCTGCCTCCACAAAGCGCGAGAGCGCGGCGAGAACTTGAGGGATTTCACTGGGATGTTTGAGCCGGTAATGATTGTGTTTTCCGTCGCTGTCGTAGCGCACCACATCCGCCAGGCGGAGCGCGCCGAGCACATTGCTCACGCGCTGCACGCTTCTGCCGACCACGCGGGCGATCTCGCTGGGGTTTAGCTCCTTGTTCTCTGCGAGGAGTTCGACGACTGCGAACGCGACCGGATTGCCGAGCAGTCGGCACAGACGCGACTGCCTGTAGCTCTCCTCTTCCACGCGGCTTCTCTATCACGTTTTCGGAATTCCGAAAACGTGGAAATGAAAGGCGATCGGCTATGCGGCTCGGGGGAGTGGTGATAATCTGAGACAGCTTATCGAGCAATGGGGTCCGTCGGAGCAATCTGGCCTAGGTCTGGACTCTATGGATCGTGTTGCACATCGTGCTGCACGGGTCGGACCACGCTATGTGTGAGTACTTTTTGAATTTTTCGCCCAAGAACTAGCGTTTTACCGCCTTAGCGCCTCTTTTTTGCTACCAAAATCGTCAGCGTAAGCTTTTCTGTGTTCCGGCGGCGTGTACGTTCCGCCGACTACGCGACGTGAGGTCCTCTTTTAGTGCGTATGTTTCACCCATAAAAAGGCGCCGCTAATCTCCCGCAGCCACCCCTTCCGTTCACTTGATCCGTCTAATCAATACATTGCGTGGGTCCGACCCGGTTCATTACGGTTCAAAGACGACCGCTGCATTGCCCGAACCACCCAAAGCAAAATCGCGATTTTCACTAAACACACCCGCGCTTGACGGCTCCCCACTTCGGCGCTATAGCTCCCGGCAGAAAAAAAGCTGTGTAAATTTCCTAGACATCGTCACGGAAATATTTCGCCGCAGGAGAACACATATGTTTAGCGCTCAATCCATCCGCCTCATTACTCGGGCTCTTCTTACGCTTGGCCTCGTTGTCGGCGGTCTTGTCGTGTCGACAGTCGGCTTTGCCCAGACGCCAGCGGACGGGCTAGGGAAAGTCAAGATTGAGTGGCTGGGCCACGAATTCTACCGTCTGACCTCGCCCAAGGGCGTGGTCGTGATCACCAGCCCTTGGCTCGGCAACCCGGATGGGCCCGTGCCGCTGGACAGCCTGGCTCGCACTGATTTCATCCTCGTGCCGAACGCGCACAACGACGATATGGGAAATCCGATCGAAATCGCCGCGTTGTCTGGCGCCACGGTCATTACTCCAGGTCCGCTGGGAAACTGGCTCATCGAAAAAGGACTCAAGAAGGAGCAGTTCCGGCGGGCTGGAGTCGGCGATCGATTCGTCTTGAAAGGCATTACGTTTAAAATCGGAGCAGCCACGACAACACTCTTCCGACGGGTGCCAATGGCGGTCCGGCCACGTCGTTCTTCATCACTTTCGAGAATGGTTTCACCGTCTTCTACAACGGCCATTCCACCCTGATCGGCGACCTGCCGCTCTACGCCTCGGTCTACCAGCCCAACCTGGCGATCCTGGGACTCGCCGGCGACCCGCCCGAGTTCGCCCAGGTCGCGCGCCTGATGACCACGAACAATCCGAAGCTGCGCACCGTTATCCCGAGCCATCTGCGTCCCGGCGCGCCGATCCTGGCCGAAGGGAAGAAAGAGTTGGACCGCCTGGGCATCGGCGAGCTGATGTTCGTGCCCGAGTTGAAAAAGGTATATGAGTATTAGTGGGTCGCCGCCTTGAACTTCGGATCCGCACGGGTCGGGCCACGTATGTGTAGGCGAGGATCGAAGGCGTCTTTTCGAAACCATTGATCTTTGCGGGTCGCAAGATTTTGAATGTGATCGGGTAGTCGGAGATACGCCTTCTCAAAATCGGGCGTGGCGTGAACAGTCGAAATCGGCCGGGGCATCCGGCTACCGACGCAGCTCAGCGAGAGAGGAGACGGTCTTCGTTCGGCCTTGCCGATAGGCGGCGTCGCCGCGGGATATTTTCTCCAGCGCGTCACTGACCTCGGCGAGACGGCGCTTCAAGGCGGCATATTCGGCAGCATCCACAAGTACCACTTTTTTCCCGGCGAGTTTCTTCGGGACACGGATCGACACTAAATTTTCCGCTGTTGAAAAAGCGTGCTTACGCATGATGGTTCTCCAAAGTTCTTCCAGCATACTCAAGTAGGCCCGGCTTTTCCACTCAGGAGCCAATTGGCAAATGGCCTTACTGATGGGAATAGGTCTGTGCTTGCCGGGTGGTATTGGGTCGGCATAAGAATCTTTACAATCTTCCCGGGAATCCGCGCATCCGCAATGCCGTTCACGAGCGCTAGATTCAGCATTGACTTATTTTCGTCTGATAAACAGTTGCTGCATCAACTTGTCCCACTCGGCGTATTTTTTTCCGCTTCCTCGACGCCGTATTTCTCGTCGATGTAGGATTTTTTGAATTTTTGCGCCAATGATCCGATGTCTTCGCGGGGCGACCAGAGGCCGCCCTTCTGGATCATCTGTTGACCTTCCTTGGAATGGAGCCAGTCGAGGAAGAGCAAGGCGGCATGGGGATGGGGCGCCTTGAGCGTCAAGCCGGCATACGCAACGGTGGTCACGACCGGTTCGAGCGGGCGCCATTCCACCGGCGCGCCTTTTTGTTTGGCTTGGGTGATATTGGCGTCGAAGATCGTCGGCGACAGCGGGACTTCACCCGAGACTACTAGGCCGGCCAGGCCCGCCCCGGACATGTTTTGCACTTTCACGTCTTGCTCGGCGATCTTATCGAGATATTCCCGGCCGAAGGATTCTAGTGTGCTGCCGATCCAGCGCGTTCCCGTCGTGGTGTTGACGATGGACATTTTGCCCTTCCATTTAGGATTCAGTAGAT
Source organism: Verrucomicrobiia bacterium (assembly GCA_035637295.1). Classification (GTDB taxonomy): domain Bacteria; phylum Desulfobacterota; class Binatia; order UBA9968; family UBA9968; genus DP-20. The sequence continues at coordinate 10,841 of DASPXM010000049.1, read as the reverse complement.
CGAGCATGGTTTTCGGCGCATCGGCCGGAGGGATCACTGAGGTATTGAAGCCCAGGCTGGCGTAGGTCTCGTAGTGGCCGACGTAATAGAAACCGTTCTGGCCTTTGTGCTTGACATCTTCGGGATAACTGCGCGCTTCCGGAACATGGTGTTCTAGAAAGACGCCCTCGCGTTTCATCAGATCCATCTGTTCGCCGGTCGTCGCGATCACGTCGGCGATGTATTGGCCGGCGCGAATTTCTTCCAACGCCCGCTTGATCAAGGTCCGGCCATCGGTGCGATACTCCGTGACCTTGATGAACGGATACTTTTTCTCGAACTCCTTGGCCATGGTGCGATACCAGGTGTGGGAGCCGTAGAGGGTGAACGCGGCTTCTTTCTTGGCGCCCTCGACCAGGATCTTTTCCCGGTCGGCGCCTTGATAGAGGGCCAATTGTGAAATCGACGCGGGCGCAGCGGCGGCAAGACAGTCGACCGCTCCGAGCAGCAAAAGCGCGCCGCCAAGCCACTTTTTGGTTATGTGAACGACTCGACCCATGATCATGAACGTCTCCTTGACGGGGTTATCGTTTTATCCCTTCAAACCGTCGCTCGATTACGGCAGAGGACACATCGGTCATAGCCATGGGATCAAACTTCTATGCTCGACCATCTCGACAATGGATCTCGCGGCGCTAGGGTTCGCCGCGTAGCGGGCCGAAGGCCGGCGGCGGGCGGCGGTGTTTGGTCGCGGCTTCGTAGGCGGAAGCGGCTTTCAAGATCGTCCCTTCTTCGCCAGGCCCGGCCCAGAACGACAGACTGATCGGCAATCCCGGCACATCGAGCAAAGTCTTTTCGCTGCCGGAAACACTTCGGTAGTTTTTGGTGTCGGCGCTGAGCGCGAACTTGGGCTCGTAAACCACTTGATTGAAACCGGCGGGCACGACGACCTCGGGAATCCCCGCGTCGGCGGTGAACGCAAAACGATTGCTCGGGCGGCTGTTGATTTCGGGCTCCACCGGACCGCCGATCTTGGGGATGGGGACCGTGGTCAGCGGGTTAATCAGGACATCGAGATTATTTTCCCGCATCACTTTGAGAATGACCCGCTGCATGACTTCGCGCATCTTGATGCGCTCGGTGAGTCCGTTGGAGCGAATGTCGTTGAGATTCTGCCAATTGATAAAGGCTGTCAGCTTGTCGCCGGAATAGTAGCTCGCGTTGGCGTTGAGCGAAGGCCAGTCTTTGACCTTGGCGTCGTTACGGCGCAGCAAGTATTGGCTCAAGTGAAAGCGAAAGCTCGAAGTGCGCGGGAAAAGCGTGATACGGCGGAGATTCAGATTGGGCGGGAAAGGCTCCAACCCTTCGGCGGCGCGCGCCATGTACTCGGCCGGAGAAAGCGTGCCGCCGCCCGGCGTTTTGCCGACGCTCACATTGATCCTGCTCGCGAACACGGGAAACTCGGCTTCGCCGGCGCTGTTGGTCTTGAAGAGATATTCGGGCATGTGGAACGGCAAGATTTCCGCGAGCGCTTCCTGAAAGCTCGGTTTCAGATTGGGGATCGTCGGATCGTCGGGGTAGAGGGGATCGACCGATTCGAACAATTGCGCGCCCAGCTTGTCGCGCAGGATGGTCTTGATCTCCTTGTCGATCTGATCGCTGATCGCCGCGTCGTTGGGCGTGTGCTTGACCATGAACTCGCGCACGATACCGATGCGCATGCCGGCGAGGCTCTTCTGTCCAGCAAAACTGGCGTAGGGCTTTTGCGGGATCAACGCCTTGGGCAGCGCGGTATAGATATCGCGCGGGTCGTAGTAGCCGCGCTTGGGATCCTTCAAGGCATCGAGCACGATGGCGGTGTCTTTGACCGTGCGGCAGTGAATGCCGGCGCGATCGATAAACGGATCGGCGCCGATGCCGCCGCCGAAGGACATGATCGCCTTGCCGGCATTCAGATTGGCGATGCCGTTGTAGGCCGCCGGAACGCGGCATGATCCGCCCGTCTCTTCGCAAATTGAACAGACAACCAGATTGGCCGAGACCGACACGCCCGAACCGGAGCTCGATGCCGCTTGCGCTGGCGCGCGCTCGGTGTCGTAGGGGTTGCACGGATTGCCGGCCCAGGTGCTGCGCGAGTTGCCGGCGCCGATGACGACGGCTTCAGCCTTGGCGCTGCCGCCGGGATCGCCGCTGGCGCCGTTGTATTCGCTCAAGTTCGCCTTGCCGAGAATGATCGCGCCCTTGGCGCGCAGCTGCGCCACGATGGTGGAATCCGCCGGCGCAGCGTCCAACGCATACGCCACGTCCGCGCCGCCCGTGGAGCGCATATCTTTGGTATCGAAGATGTCTTTGATCGAAAACGGCGTGCAGTAAAGCGGCATGGCGGACAGATTCGGATTGGCGCCGAACTGGCGGTCGAGCTCCCGCGCCCTTTCCAATCCGTCGGGCTGGGCGCGAAACGCTTCGCAGGCCGGGCTGCAGCCGCCCGGCAGCGGCCCCTTCGACGGATGAAGGTCGCAAGTCGCTTTGCAAGTCGCCGAGCGCTCGCCGCGGATGTTGACGGTGCTCAGCGAGCGGAGCTGTCCGGCGTTTTTCACGCCGCGAATGTAGCCGTAGGTCTGCTGTTTTGCCGGATCGGAAACCGTCGCTTGCATAACGCCGGGCTGAAGCGGCGTGCCGGTGTATTTGGCGATATCGGGGAAAAAGTTTTTCGCATCGCTGGCGTCGTTGGGGTTGACCGGTGCCACGCACATGCCATCGTAAGCGCGGATGCGGTTGATGTAAGCCTGCACCAACTGCTCGCAGGTAATCTGCCGCGACTTGATCGCCCGGTAGATATCTTCGATGCGCGCTTCTTCGAGGCGAAATTTCCATGGCGCAGATGCTTTGCCGGCCGACGCCGGCTTGGCGCTTTGCGCGTAGGCCGATGGTGGGGCAAAGCTAAACAGAGCGTGCGCCCCGAGCCATAGCGCCAAACCGAGCGATAGGAATCGGGCGACTAGAATTGCGTATCTTACCATATCTGCCTCCGACAACGTCGATGGTGTTTCTTTATCATGTTTTTTCGCGGGCGGGGGAGATTTATTGATTTGAAACTGGATCGCTGAAAGGGAAAGAAGTTAAGCGAAGAGAGGATTTCCTCGCTTCCACCAGACTGTGTGAAAACTCTGTCGGAACCCTTCGACGGCGCTCAGGGCGAACGGATAGTAACTCAATTTCTAATGAGACCTACACCGTGGCTATCTTTGCTGATTCGCCAAAACCCGAGCCGCAATAGTGAGTGCTGACGAAGCAAATCTATTTTGCCCGCGTGTAGCGAAGCATGACGTCGCCCGAGGGGTACGGCTTGGCTTCGACGAGCTCCAGTCTCGTGTTTTTCGAAACGCCGCTGAATAGCGGCCGACCGCTTGAGAGGAGGATCGGGCAGAGGACGAACTGATACTCGTCGATCAATCCGTGCTGCGTGAGTTGCGATACGATGGAGCCGCTACCGAAGACGATCATGCCTTTGCTGGGCTGGCGCTTCATCGTCTCGATGTCGCGCGGATCGAATTCGTGAAGGATGCGGGAATTTTTCCACGTCGCGTCCTTCAAGCTCCTGGAGAAAACCAATTTGGTCATTTCGTTTAGCCACTTCGCTATGGCGCGGTGTTCCGGAGTTCGTTGTCCGGGATGATGGGGATCCGGTGCCGTGGAGGAGTCGTCATCGGCGTGGCTCCAGAATTTCTTGAAGAGCTCATACGTCCGACGGCCGAACAGGACCGTGTCGAAAAGCGGGATGCTGTCCACGGCCGCTTTGGCCTGCTCCGCGTCGGGCACGACCCAGTCCAAATTGCCGTCAGCTCCGGCAAAATACCCGTTTGCCGTCATCCAGTTAAACATCACGATTCGACGGGTAGATTCCATAGTACTCTTCCTCTCGCGTGTTGACTCGCTTCATTAATACGACGAACGAGAAAGTCGTCTCGGGACATTTGTGGTATTGCGGCGGTATAAACTCTCTATGCAAATCTTATCAGATTGTTCCCGCCGATTTAGCCGGTGGCGATTGCCGATGTAAGAATCGTTCCAGTTATGAGCGCGGGCAACCGAGGATCCAGCCTTCCTCGCTGCGGATCTGGTTATCGACCTGTGATCCACTCATGATTCCGGGCGGGATCGCGAATTCCTTGATGAGTAAATTTTTTGCGTTCAGGTCGCGCGCCCAATGCCACATGGCGCGGACCTGACCGCAGTCTTTGATCGTGTTGGTGAGAGGCGCGCGTAAGAATCAAAAGTCCCGACCCTCATCTCGCGCTCGATCGCCGCGCAGCGCATCAAGCCACCGCCGCAGGTGGCGCCCGAGCGGGTACTCGACTTTGCGATCACGCGTAAAGTAGTCGAGACGCTACATTTATCATGGAATAAAGTTTCCAGCGGTAACGATGCCACGGGTAGCGATCGCGATAACGGATTCACATCGGCGCGTTTCTATTTCCGGCGATAAATTCGCTTGACGAAGGCCGAGTCTCGGCAATATGTTCGAGCACTGGGCAGAGAAAAAAGTTACGCGACTTTTGCCGAAGCCTGAGCGCCGCCAACCGGCGATGGCACGTGGCGAGATAAAACCGGCCACAGGATAGGAGCAAGTCATGACAAACTACAAAATCATCGACGCCGACGGGCATGTGCGCGAGTCAATTGCTGGGCTTCGCGAATTCATCGAGCCGCGCTGGCAACGGAGAAATTTATTCCCCAACGACGCCTGGGACCGCGATCTGCGCGGGAAGCTCGGCGCCAAACCGGAAGGACCCGAGGATCAAATCGCGGCGATGGACCAGGACGGTATCGACGTCATGGTGCTCTATCCGACCGCCGGCCTGCATGTCAGCAGCTTGCACGAGCGCGACTTCGCCACTGCCGTGACGAGAGCCTACAACGACTGGCTGTATCATTTCTGCAAAACCAACCCGGCGCGCCTGAAATTCGTCGCCTTGTTGGCGCCGCAAGAGCCCCAGGCGGCGGCCGAGGAGCTCGCGCGCGCGGTCAGCGAGCGAGGCGCAGTGGCGGGCGTGCTGCCGACCTATGTCCCGCAGATGCCCGACTTCGGCGATACTCTTTACGATCCGATCTACGCCGCCGCCGAACGCCTAGGCGTGGGGCTCGGTTTTCACACCGGCACTTCCGCTGACTCGCTCGGCGGCCAACGCTTTCGCAAGTTTCTTTCGGCGCACACCATCGACCATCCGGCGGAGCAGATGATGGCGATGATCGCCACGATCATCGGCGGCGTTTTCGAGCGTTTTCCCAAATTGAACATCGCCTATCTCGAATCCGGCATCGGTTGGGTACCCTATATGATGGACCGGCTCGATGAGGAAGTGGAAAAGCGCGGCGCCGATGAAGCACCCTATTTAACGATGCTGCCGAGCGAATACGTCAAGAGCGGGCGGATCTATTTCGGCATCGAGTGCGGCGAAAAGACGATTCCCGACGCCGTTCGTTGGGGCCTCGACCACACGGTGCTTTATTCTTCCGACTACCCGCACTGGGACGGCGATTGGCCGCACACGATCAAAGTCGTGCGCGAGCGCAAAGATCTGTCGGCCGACACCAAACGAAAGATGCTGCACGACAACGTGGCGCGGTTCTATAAACTGTCGGACGCGGCTTGATTCAAGTTCAAAAGCGCTTCGATTCCGGCACCTGCCGCAATACCTAGCGCCGGGTTCCGGGACAACATTCATCTTCGCGGGTCGACGGCGCGACGTCGAGCGCAACAAGCTCTGCAGCCGTTCGATCGAAAAATTGCTTGAACGGTAACGCATCAGGGCCGAAACGTGGGGGCTGCTTAATGCCGAGAATTGCGCCGGCTTCAACCTGTATGAGGCCGCGACTCTTGATGATGCGGTAGATCTGCAGAGTGAGATGGGCCTTGAGCTGCTCGCGTTCGGGATTGGCGAAACCAATATCGGAAAATACGTTGCCCCTCGGCTTTTTTCGAAGGTCATGCTTCTCAGGTATTTTAGTCGCCATCGTTAATTGCTCCTTTGCCGGTTAAGCCGCTGAGCTTCCGCGAGTCTGCGGCGCCCTAACTCGTACGTCCGCGCCTCGAGTGCATCCGAGTTGCGCGACGTCTGGGCTTACGGTCCCTGGTAGTCGACGCAGATTCTTTATATGTCCGGGTTCCTGGTATGTGTCTTTTGCCCCATTGGACTAGCGCGAGGAGAATATCTCCCAGTTCCGTTCCCTTTTCAGTGAGCGTATAGGCGTAACGTACCGGTCGCTCCTGGTAAGGCGAACTGGCGATAAGCCCCGCGTTCTCTAACCGTCTCAGTCGGTCAGCCAAAATGTTAGTCGGGATTTCCTCCGGAGAATCGACCAGGTCCCCATAAGTCCTCTTGCCGTGGAGCAGGTCACGGACGACCAGCAACGACCATTTATCTCCTACCAGGTCGAGAGTGTTGGCAATGGGACAAACGGATCGCGGAAAACTCTTTGGCTTCTTCATCTTCAACGCCCCAAATTGTGTTTTTGACCACAGGTCACTTGCAATTTACAAGTCATTATGGCACGCTGGTTAGTAACTTGCAAAACACAAGTGACTAGAAGAATGAAAGGAGTTCTGATGTTAAACGCCCTCTCGTCAGAGTCTCATCATGTCAAATCTCCGGCGCTTTCGGGCCCGGGGTTTTCCGTTGCGCTCGGGCTTGCTGTCTGGTTCGTGCTGGTCGTTTCCTTGGGCGCGGGCGAGGTGTTCGTCACCCCGAGCGAGGCTCCGCCCCTCGCGCTACTGATTGCGGTCACAGCTCCAATCCTCGTGTTCCTCGCTGCGTCTTGGGTCTCTCAGCCATTCCGGAAATTCGTTTTTGCCACTGACCTTCGTTTCATGACGGCGATCCAGGCGTGGCGGATCGGCGGCTTCAGTTTTCTGGCTTTGTACCTCTACGGGATATTGCCTGGCTACTTCGCCTGGCCCGCAGGTCTTGGCGATATGATGATTGGCATTACCGCTCCATGGATCATCGCCGCTCTCATGCGCCGGCCGAGCTTCGCCGCAAGCAACACTTTCGTCGCATGGAATGTGTTTGGTATCCTGGACCTTGTGATCGCGGTAGGCATGGGGGCATTGGGCCCGCTATTCCTCGGCAGCAATATTGTCGGACCCGATGCGACAGCGGCAATGTCGCGTCTACCGCTCGTGCTGGTCCCGGCTTTCTTTGTGCCGATATTTATCATTTTGCACGTTGTCGCGTTGTCTCAGGCGCGTCGTTTTGCTGGAGCGAGAAGGAGTTGAAACAATGGAACAAACTCAGAAAACCTATCTCCCGGCAGCCGGCCATGATTGGATGCTGCCTCTCTACGACCCACTCGTGAAGTTGTTCGGCGGTGATGTCGCCAGGAGAGCGCTTATCGAGCAAGTGCCAATTAAGCCGGGTGAGCGCGTTCTCGACATCGGCTGTGGTACGGGCACTCTGGTTGTGCTGATTAAACAGCTTCACCAAGACGCCGAGGTGGTTGGACTCGACCCCGATCAAAATGCCCTCGCCCGAGGAAAACGAAAAGCGGAGCGAGCATCAGTGTCCGTCCGGTTTGATCAAGGGTTTGCGGATAGACTCCCGTATGCGGACGCATCGGTCGATCGAGTGTTTTCATCCTTCATGCTCCATCATCTCCAGCCCGACGAAAAGGATAGCGCGCTGCGCGAGGTGCGGCGCGTGCTACGGCCCGGTGGCGTTTTTACTTTGCTGGATTTCGGCGGACCGGAATCAGGCGAGAATGGCTTCTTGGCGCGCCTGATTCACTCCAGTCATCATCTCAAGGACAACTCTGAGGATCGAATTCTCGCGCGCATGAGTAAGGCCGGGTTTGCAGATCCCAAGAAGATCAACCAAGGAACCATGCTCTTTGGACACGTACGCACGAAATACTACCAAGCCTGTGTGCCACATTAGAGTTGGTACATTCAGGGATGATCCCGTAACGGCAATCTCAACGTCCTGGCAGAGCGCAGTTAAAAACTCCATGAGTCGTTCGACTGAAAATTTCCCGAACGGTAACGCATCAGGGCCAAGGTGGGTGCCGCTCAACGCCGAGAATTGCGCCCGTTTCAACCTGTGGGAGGCCGCGACTCTCGATGATGCGATAAATCTTCCGGAAGATCGCCTATAGCCCGTAGAACCTTCGCGGATTATCGTCCAGGATCTTGCGGGCAACAGACGCGGGGATTGCCATCAGCGCCGCACTGGTAAAGACATGGTGTGGTTTGACGTGAAATTTTAGAACCGTGAATCTACGGCGGACAACCCAGGATCCAGCCTTCCTCGCTACGGATCACGGTATCGTCCAGTGATCCGCTCGTGATCCCTGGCGGGATCACGAATTCTCTGATGAGTAAGTTCGTTGCGTCGAGGTCACGCGCCCAATGCCACATCGCGCGCACCTGACCGCGGTCCTTGATGGTGTCGGTCAGCGGTGCTCGGACGCTGGGATAGATCTCGGCGTGCAAAACTCGCAGGTCCGGATCGAGCCATGACCCCGTCGCGGGCGCCCACCCGGTCTCAAAAGGCCACGCGACGGAGCAGTGCCCGAACTGGGGATCGAATCGAATGCTCTCGAGGCGCGGAATGCCGGTGAGCACCTGGCTGCCGACGCTGCCCGTGCCGAAGAGACGGAACAGGGTGTCACTCTTCGCTCTCCTGTCCGTTATACGCAGCGAAGCGATAGTTCCGCTAGCGCAGACGAACGGCTGCGGTGGCTTTTTCTGTGGAATACAAGCGTAACCACCGGACTTGAAAAGACACCAGAATGGACCGGGGCAAGCCGGACTCGATACTGCGGCGTTGATAGCGTTCGCGACCTCGAAGCGATTGCTGCGGTTCGTTGGTTGTCGGCACGGCTTCGTCCCGAGGTCATCCTGCACGTACTCCCTCAGATACTGCCAGACGATTCGCCAAGGCGGTAACTTGTCGGAGACTGACTTCGGAAGCAACGACGCGAACCCCGCGGGGTAACCGTACCCGAAGTCGGCGCAGAGCAGCACGCGGCCATTTTTCGCCGCGACAACCGGCTGGAGCTGCGAACGGATGATGTGCTCAGCTTCGGTCCTCGAGGGTGGGCTCAACGTTATTGGCGCGGCGGTTGTAGCGGGCCCATGTGCAATCCAGATGCAGTCCTGTTTTCCCGCGCGACGCCGATCGCCTCCAGACCAGTCCACCATTACATAGCAGTCGAATAGAGGCATCCTCATTCACCTAGTCGCATGGGAATATTTGGGGTCAATCCTAGATATACAATTTCTTCGTTCAGTAATCGTCCGACGGTGTCTAAGCCAATTAAGCGATCTGCATACTCGCATTACAAATTTTGATTCCCTGTTTTACCAGCGGATTCGCGCTAAAAACTCATCATATATCGAAATACGTGCTTCGATAAAAAACGCATGAGGGACTGTGAACGGATTCATTCGAATCGCGGTTGATCCGCCCCACTTCAAATTTTATGCTTTCAGAAAAATGGCGTAGGCTGTGTTATGCGCGTATTACAACGGTGCGGGTTTCTAGTTTTCCATCAAGGAAAAAGGGACATGTTACTGAATAAAATTTATGTTTCGTTCATCGTAGGCCGTCCAAACCGGTTGAATAAGAAAGCCTATCGCCTGAAAACCTGTCTCCTGCTCGTCGCCTTCGTGTCAGCGTGCGCCCAGGCGCCGGTACAAGGCCAGGCGCCGCGCTCGCCGACACCGGCCTCAGTAAAGGGAGTCGTTGACGTCCAGACCATCGCCAAAGGGCTCGAACATCCCTGGAGCCTCGCTTTCCTGCCAGACAAGCGGATGCTTGTCACCGAACGCCCGGGGCGCTTGCGCATCGTGAGAGCGGATGGCCGGCTCTCCGAACCACTCTCTGGAGTCCCCAAGGTTTATGCGAGCGGACAGGGCGGGCTTCTGGATGTGGCGCTGAGTCCGACGTTCGATAAGGACCGGTTCGTCTATCTGTCATTTGCCGAATCCGGCGAAGGCGGCGCGGGGACCGCCGTTGCGCGGGGGCGGCTTGGCGAGCGCGGTCTCGAAAACACGCAGGTGATCTGGCGTCAACAACCCAAAGTGAGCGGCTCCAATCACTGGGGATCGAGAATCGTGTTTCGCCTCGACGGTACGTTGTTCGTGACTTTGGGCGAGCGCTTCAATCACTCCGAGAAAGCCCAGGACCTATCGGTGACCCTCGGTAAAGTCGTGCGCATCAACCCGGACGGCTCGGCGCCGCGCGATAACCCGTTCGTCAACCGGGACGGCGTGCGGCCGGAGATCTGGTCGTACGGCCATCGCAACGTCCAAGCAGCCGTGCTCCATCCCGAAACCGGTCAGCTCTGGACCGTGGAGCACGGCGCGCGCGGCGGCGACGAGCTGAACCATCCGGAAGCCGGAAAAAATTACGGCTGGCCGGTCATCTCCTACGGTACCCACTACTCTTATTTGAAGATCGGCGAAGGCACGGCGAAACAGGGGATGGAGCAGCCGGTTTACTACTGGGATCCGGTGATCGCGCCGTCGGGCATGGTCATTTACACGGGCGAGCTGTTCGCGGGCTGGAAAAACAACTTTCTCATCGGCTCGCTCACGCCGGGCGGATTGGTGCGTCTCGTCACGAAGGACGGCAAAGTCGCGCAGGAAGAACGTTACCTGGGCGATCTGCGAGAGCGCATCCGCGACGTACGTCAGGCGCCGGACGGCTCGCTCTATCTACTCACCGACGCGCGCGGCGGCCAGATCCTGCGGATAACGCCGCCGGCCAACCGTTGAGAAAGTGAAACAAGCCAATAGATATTTGGGGCAGGCGCGAGACTCAGACTGCTACAACCAGTCATAGCCTAGCTCGGGCTTTGAC
>DASPXM010000048.1:0-4072 GCA_035637295.1 Verrucomicrobiia bacterium | reverse complement strand
CGGCCTGACGCAGCGGTGCTCGCCGTCACATTTCTATTCTGCCTCCTCGCGACCGTTCTTTTCAGTCTCGGACCCGCTCTGAAAGCGACAAAGGCAGATCTTGTGAACGACCTCAAGCAGCAAATCGGCGAACCGGCACGCGTCGGCCGTTTCAGCCGCTTCTTTGCGCCTCGCCACATCTCGGTCATGGCGCAAATTGCGCTTTCCTTCATGCTGTTGTTCAGCGCCGGATTATTTTTCCGAGGCGCGCTTAAGGCGAGCGGGCTCAATCCCGGTTTTGTTGCCGCGGGCGATCTTGTTAGCGAGTTGGATTTCTCCCTGATCAAAAAAGATCCGGTTGAAGCGCGTCGCCTGATGTTCGCCGCCGTGCAACGGGCGCGCGATTTACCGGGGGTCCAGACCGCGGCGCTCGGAACGATGTTGCCCTATGGCAATTTCACCAACACCCGTCGGATCATGTCAATGAGGGAAGCGTTGCCGACCGACCCGAAAGCGCCCGATCCCGGTGCTGGCGCGCTCTACACTGCAACGACTCCGGGTTATTTTGATGCAATCGGCGTAAAGCTCTTGCGTGGCCGCGATTTCACCCAGACCGAAGCCGAAAACAAAGATATGCCCTGCGTCGCGATTATTGACGACGAGATGGCAAAGAAGATTTTCCCGAATACGGAAGCAATCGGTCAGCACATTCGTTACACCCAACCGCCGAAAGATGGCTCGCCTAACGACTTACTGGTGGTCGGTGTCGTCAGCAGCCATCGCCACGATGTGCAAAACGACACCCTCAATCGGCGACTGTTTGTGCCCCTCGCGCAAGGTTACAACGGCAACGTTTACGTGCATGTGCGGCTTGCTACGAAAGATCGGGATGCTGTCGCCGCGTTCATTCCTACCATGCGTCAAACATTGCGCAGCGTCGATCCCGACCTGCCACTTCTGAGCATCGCGCCCTTCGTCGATCTCAATGAAAAAAGCGTTGGCCTCTGGATCGTGCGTCTCGGCGCGCTGCTCTTCGGAGTCTTTGGCGGAATCGCGTTGCTCCTCGCCGTCATTGGTGTGTATGCCGTAAAAGCATACGCTGTCGCCTGTCGTACGCGCGAGATCGGCATTCGGATGGCGCTTGGCGCCCACCGCCGCGACATTTTCGCATTGATCATGCGCCAGGGGGCGCTGCAAACGGCATTGGCCGTGACTATCGGCCTTCTCCTTTCATTGGCGGCTGGCCGCGTCCTCGCCCAGATTCTTTATCAGGTTAGTCCGAGCGATCCAGTCGCGCTTATCGCATCCGGCGCCATGCTTGCCGCCGCCGCTTTGCTCGCCTGTTTTTTCCCGGCACGCCGCGCCACTTATGTTGAGCCGCTTCAAGCGTTGCGGACCGAATGACGCAGCGGGCAGCCGTGGTCCGACTTCTGCGCTGAACGTTTTCCTCTGTTAATCGCGAACCGTTTTCATCCCCTGCCGGACGATCCGGTCGATCAATTGCGGGTATTGCAAACCCGCCTTCCCGGCTGAAAGCGCAAAGTCCTCGTCGTTGGCGAGAATAGGATTGGGATTGGCTTCGATAAAATAAACGTCGTTGGTCGGTGTCAGCCGCAGGTCGATACGCGCGTAGCCGTCAATGGTAAGTAGACGATAAATGCGTTTGCACGTCTCCTCGATCTGGCTGACGAGCTGCGCATCAAGGTCGTCGGCGAACTGATTTTCCAATCCCCACCGCTTTCGGTATTCGTCGTCCCATTTCGCCTTGAAGGTTGCAATCTTTGGTTCGTTGGGCGGCACTTCGCGGAAAACCAACTCGCGAATGGGAAGCACCATCAGCCGCACATTCCCTATCAGGCTCACGTACAGTTCGCGACCATCGATGTATTCCTCGGCGATCGCATCGCTGTTATATTTCTCGTGAACAAAATTCACACGCTCGCGGAACTGCTCATCGGTATCGACGAACGACGCCTGTGAAATTCCGTACGACGCTTCTTCCTTCACCGGCTTTACCAAAATTGGAAACTTGAGCTGTTTGGGCCGCGCAATGCGCTGGCCGCGCGGGATGACGACGAAGTGGGGGACATGGATGCCGTGATAATGCAGGATTTTTTTTGAAATGCCTTTGTGCTTGCAAAGGGTAAGACCAGTCGAACCGCAGCCAGTGAATGACAGGCCTTGCATTTCGAAAAACGAAACGATGTTCTGGTCGAAACCAGGATTGTTTCGGAACTGTTCGACGAGGTTAAAAAGAATGTCAGGCGCGAAGGATTCCAGTTTTTGGCGCACAAGATCGACGTCGTCGTAGATAGCGAGATGCTCCGCCGTATGGCCAAACGCACCGAGCGCAGCCATGACGTCCGCCTCAGTTTTCCAGTCCTTCGTCTTCAGTTCCTTCGTAAAATCCTGATCGACGGTTGTGGGGCTTGTGCCGTCGAAAAGCACCAGAACTTTGAGTTTCTTTTTCACGCTATTTGGTCCGCTTGAATTTCCCGGTGAAAAGATAATTCATTACCAGCGTCGTGATAAACGCCGAGACGCGAAAATCCTGTTGCGGGTCGTCATTTAGCACATGAAGCCCGAGCTGGTCGCAGCGGCGCGTAAGCCGGGCAAGGAGCTGGTTCACGCGGAACTTTTTCTCGTTCGTCCATTGGCAAACCGCGTTCAATAATCGTCGTCGCCGTCGTTGCAGATATACGCTCGCTTTGATGCCCGCCGGCGCCGCGAACAGTTGCCGCAGATCGGCATCGTAGAAATCCGGATACGCATCTTCGTAGAGTTTTCGTTTGCGCGCGTAGTAAGTCTTGAGCTTGACGTTCAAGCAATCGTAATCAGCCACGCGAAGATCGAGCATGTGAACTGGTGGCTTGCCTGCCAATGAACGCATTAGCTCATCGACGTATTCCAGTTTTTGGAGTGCCCTCCAGCGCGCGTAACGCTTGCGCCAATCGAGCCCGGGCGTAAGCCAGACCGCGAAGGTCTCTGCAAAATCTTCGTCCGGATGACTCTGCGCGTACCAGTCTTCGAGATGCATAACATAACCGCGACTGAAAGGTCGCGGTCGGTAGGTATCCGGCGTTTCCTCACGTGAAGTTTGCCCAAAGAGCTCCTGCCATTTCTTCTTCCGAGTGAGTCGGTACGCGTACATGTAAGCGTGACCCGCTTCATGTCGCATTAATTTCATGAACCACTCGGGCGTCCCTCCCTCGACCTCGAGCATCATCGTCCGCTCCAAGGCCCGCAACCGATCATGCACGAGAAAAAATGGAACAAAAATCGCAGAGATGCCGATTGGCACAAACCACTCGTCGCCGACGTGACAGGGCGGATGAAACACTAGTCCATGCGCCGTCAGCTCTGCGTAAAGTTGTTGGATCAACGGTTCGAGCGGCGTTCCCTCAAGGCGCAAGCCAAGAGCGGAGATCCGGCGTTCGAGAAGTTCCTGATCGCTCAATGATATCCAATCTCCGGCTTCCATTTTGCCCACGGTATAATCCGCGCGTGGCGCTGTCACGCCTTCACCATTTCTTCGCCGAAACCGTCGACGCAACTTCGGCAATTACTCAAGTCGCCCGGGTTTACTTTTCTCGCGCTGATCGTTTGACAAGTCTCCCAACTCCTCTATACAGAGGCCGGCTCGCCGCGGCGACTCGTTGTCAGAAGTCCGCGCGTCCCCCAAGGGCTAGCGCGCCGGGGCTGTTCAAAATCCGAAGTAGAAGCTGCATTCCGGCTTTCGGCATCGAATAGCTGCTCCACCCGAGACTCGACAACATCGGAGCAACGCTGAAACATCATGAAGCTATTTTACACAGTCATATTCTTATTATCGCTGGCATCGGCCGCTTTCGCGCGCGCGGAGTCCGTCCTGGCGCGCGTTACGAGTTACTGGGCAGGTGAAGGCCCCAAATACGCCAGTACCGGCCGACGACTACACTCCGGACATTGCGCGGTCGATCCAAAACGAATTCCGTACGGCAGTAAAGTTGTCTTCCCTGATCGTGCCTGCACTGCGGTCGATACCGGACCGGCGGTCATTAGCCGCAAAGCCGCTCGTCTCTGCGGACGGACTGCGAGCCAACTCAAGGCCATC
>DASPXM010000047.1:0-4504 GCA_035637295.1 Verrucomicrobiia bacterium | reverse complement strand
CAACGGCCAGTTTCTCCGCAGTCGAAATTTTCGCGCGGAGCCCCTGAGCGACTTTTCGCGCAAGCTCGCTTTGGACCGCAAACAGGTCATTCAAATCGCGGTCATATTCCTCCGACCAGACGACCGCACCATTACCGGCGTCTATCAATCGAGCCTTGAGCTTAAAACGGGCGCTTCCCTGACTGCGGGACAAAGTACCCTCCAGGATATGAGAAACCCAAAGCACTTTACCAATTTCACGAATGTTCCGCTTTCCGCGATACTTCATCACGCTGGTGTGGCTGATCACCCTGAGATCGCGAATGCTGGCCAGCTTGGTCAAGATGTCGTCCTGAACGCCATCGGCAAAAATCGCGTCGTCTTTGTCGTCGCTTAGAGTTTCGAACGGCAGAACAGCAATGCCGGTTGTCGCTGGAGGACTTGGCTTGCCGCTCTTCCACATCGTCACCCCTGCAACCAATCCCAACGTCATCAGGAGCGCTGCCATTCCCGCAATAACTGGATTCCGTCGTGTCCAGCGCCAAATCTGCGCAGGCGGCGAAAGAGGCCGCGCTGCGATAGGCTGCCCTTCCAGCCAGCGTTCGAGATCTTCGGCAAGATCGCCCGCTGAGCGATAACGCGCACCCGGTTCGCGCTCCAAACATTTCGCACAGATTGTTTCAAGATCTCGATCCAATCCAGGCATCAGAGTACGCAGCTTTGGCGCCGGCTTCTCGCTCGCTTGCTGGATCACCTTCAGTGCGTGGTCACCCAAAAATGGCGGACGACCCGTCAGCAAATCGAACAAAATCGCACCCAAACTGTAAACATCCGATGTCGGACCAAGTTTGCCTGCCGATCCGTTTACCTGCTCGGGTGCAATATAACCGGGCGTGCCAAAAATAGTGAGCGTCTGCGTCAGGTGGCTCGTCGTATCCAGCCATTTGGCCAGGCCGAAATCGCTCACCAGCGGTTCGCCCCGCCCATCCAGCAAAACGTTCCCAGGTTTTAAATCCCGATGCAGGATCCCCTGCCCATGCGCGTATTGCACCGCCCGCGCCACCTTCGCCAGCAACGCCACCGCTCGCCGGGGCTCACCGCGCAATGCCGGGGCTGCATCCAGCAAACTGCCCCCACCGGCAAACTTCATGCTGAAAAACGGCAGCCCATCGTCACACTCGCTCACTTCATAGATTGGCAGAATGTTCGGATGATCGAGGCTCGCCGCAGCCTGGGCCTCCCGCCGGAAACGCGCCAGCGTCTCCTGCGAATCGGCGTGGTAAGACAAGATTCGTTTCAGCGCCACGATGCGGCGCGAATGTCGCTGCCGCGCCCGATAAATCACACCCATCCCCCCGCGACCGACTTCTTCCAGAACTTGATAATTGCCTATGCGCCAATCGGCGTCACAGACATCGAGTTCACCGAGCAGGTCATCAAGCGTTTCCGCCTTCGCCGAGGCTTCGGCAGACGAGTCGCCCTTATGTCCATTGGTGCCCATGCCTGCGGAGAGCATACAGCTAAGACAAAGACTCCGTCCGACGCGCGATGCCGATCCGCACTCGGGGCAGGATCCCGGCTCCTTTTGGAGGTCTACCGGGTCAGAACTGGAGGGCACACGCATGAAAGGTCAGGATAGTAGATGAACTTTAGTAGATTGCCAATTAAAAAATGGAAAGTTTTTGTCAAAGTTATTCACACGATTTGGAGCTTTTTTCCCATGTGGACACGTGAATTTGCTTGTCATTTATTTGCTTCCTCTTTCGGCGCGAGTGAAGCGACGATTTTTTCAAAGCGTGGATCGCCCCGGAGTGGATCCCAAAACGGCAAGAGTTTTAATTGACCATAACTGATCGTGCTTGGCGGACGAATTGCGATGGCCAGCTGTTCGCAAGCCAGATCTTTATCTCCGATCCATGCAGCAATCATCGCCAGATACTTGATCATGGTTGGACCAACCACTGCATCCTTTTCCACTGAAACCAGCTCAACCGCGCGCCGAGCTTCACGTAGCGCTTCTTCCCTCCGGCCGAGACCTGCGTCGATCAAACCAAGCACGCATAGCGCCGGACCGTAATTTGGTTCGGCTTGAACCGTCGTCTCCTGCTGAGCACGAGCGGCATTGAACATAGCGCGGGCGTCGCCATCATTTCCTGTCATGCGAGCGATGACGCCTTCGATGATCAGACGATTAAATTGAACAGAGTAGTCAGTTAGCGGCGTGTCGCCGATTGTATTCAGCACGTTCTTCGCCGCAAACACATCGCGTTCGGCGAGGGCACAACTCAACGCCTCATCAGCGGCACTCGACCAAGTGCCAGCATTTGCCTCCGCAAGAGAATCGATTGTTCGATGTAAGGCGCCAGTGTCCGCTTTCCAATGAAATGGGACGGCCGCAAGCGCGACCTTCGTACTCACGTCGTTTGGTTCGATTGCCAGCGCGCGATCCAGCACAGATTTCTCTTCGGCATAGCGCCGGAGAACCCCGTAACTGAGCGCAATTTGCTGGAGCGTTTCAGTGTTGCGCGGGTCGAGGTCACCTGAGCGCTCCAGATTTTGCGTCGACTCCTGCCAGCGTCCCTGTCGCCTCTGGATGTATCCCACCATACGGAATATCCGCGCATCATTAGGCAAGGTCTGCTGAGCAGCTTTCAGTTCAGTCAGAGCGCCATCATAATCGAGATGTCCATGATAAAGATTTCGGGCGCGCGCCAGGTGCGTTTCACCTGCATCTGGACCAAGGCGAACTGCGTGCTCGATCGCGGCCTCGGCCAGCGCGAGTCGAGCGGGCGTATGGTCGAAGCCCAAGAAATAAAGCTGGTCATGGGCATTCGCGAGTTGGCAATACGCCTGGAGGAAGGCCGGATCACGTGCAACAGCCTGATTCAACAAGTCGACCGCCTGTAGCAAACTTGCTTTCAGGCCGCTGCTAAGACGCAGCGCGAGAAGATTCTTGGCGCGATTGTAGAGGTCGAAAGCGATGAGATCGGTTGTTGGCGGCTGTTCAACGGCCAGTTTCTCCGCACTCGAAATTTTCGCGCGAAGGCGCTCGGCAACCGTTCGCGCAAGCTCACTTTGGACCGCAAACAAGTCATGCAAATCGCGATCGTATTCTTCCGCCCACACGAGCGTACCAGTGCGAGCATCTATCAATCGAGCCTTGAGATGAAAACGGCCGCTCCCCCTACCGCTGGACACAGTACCCTCGAGAATATGAGAAACCCCAAGCGCTTTACCAATTTCACGAATATCCCGCTTTCCACGATACTTCGTTATGCTGGTGTGGCTGATCACCCTGAGTTCGCGGATGCTGGCCAGTTTGGTCAAAATGTCATCCTGAATGCCATCTGCGAAAATTGCGTCCTCTTTATCGTCGCTCAAACTTTCGAAGGGTAGAACAGCAATGCCGGTT
Organism: Verrucomicrobiia bacterium; assembly: GCA_035637295.1. Taxonomy (GTDB): domain Bacteria; phylum Desulfobacterota; class Binatia; order UBA9968; family UBA9968; genus DP-20. The sequence goes on along the minus strand of DASPXM010000047.1, from coordinate 1,113 downwards.
GTTGCTAGCGGGCTAGCTGCGCCACCCTTCCACATCATCGCCCCGCCCCCGGCCAATCCCAACGCCATCACGAGCGCTGCCACTCCCGCAATAACGGGATTCCGCCGCGTCCAGCGCCAGAACCGCGCGGGCGGAGAAAGCGGCCGGGCGGCGATAGGCTGTCCTTCCAGCCAGCGTTCGAGGTCTTCGGCCAGAGCGCCCGCAGAGCGATAACGCGCACCCGGTTCGCGCTCCAAACATTTTGAGCAGATCGTTTCCAAGTCCCGATCCAACCCTGGCACCAGTGTGCGTAGCTTCGGCGCCGGCTTCTCGCTCGCTTGCTGGATCACCTTAAGCGCGTGCTCACCCAAAAATGGCGGACGACCCGTCAGCAAATCGAACAAAATCGCACCCAAACTGTAAACATCGACCGGAGGGCCAAGTTTGCCCGACCCGGCGCCTGCTGGATCCACTTGCTCCGGTGCTACGTAATCAGGCGCGCCAAAGGCAGTGAGCGTGCGCGTCAGATTGCTCGTGGGTTCCAGGCATTTGACCAGACCGAAATCGCTCACCAGGGGTTCGCCCCGCCCATCCAGCAAAATGTTCCCTGGCTTCAGATCCCGATGCAGGATCCCTTGCCCATGCGCGTACTGCACCGCCCGCGCCACCTTCGCCATCAATGCCACCGCTCGCCGCGGTTCACTGCGCAACGCCGGAGCCGCATCCAGCAAACTGCCCCCACCGGCAAACTTCATGCTGAAAAACGGCAGCCCATCGTCATACTCGCTCACTTCATAGATTGGCAGAATGTTCGGATGAACGAGGCTCGCTGCAGTCTCCGCCTCATGCTGAAAACGCAGCAGCGTCTCTCGTGAACCGGCGTGATAAGGCAAGATTCGTTTCAGCGCCAAGATGCGGCGTCTATGTCGCGCTCGATAAACGACGCCTATGCCGCCGCGGCCGATTTCTTCCAGAATTTGATAATCGCCTACGCGCCACTCGGCGTCCCGCACATCGAGTTCGCCAAGCACGTCCTCAAGCGTCTCTTCCGACTGAGGTGGAGGGACTCGAGCGTCCAGACCCTGAGCAAGCAAACAGCTCAGACAAAGACTGCGTCCTATCCGCGATGCCGAT
>DASPXM010000046.1:0-6789 GCA_035637295.1 Verrucomicrobiia bacterium | reverse complement strand
CGGCGGTTTTTGCCTTTTAGTAACAAACGCTTCGGATTATTCTCGCGCCAAGACGCCAAGAACGCCAAGTTCGGAAAACATTTTTTTCTTTGCGGCCTTTGCGCCTTTGCGCGAGATATTCCGATTTTTGGTTGCGGCTTTGCCGCGCTAGGCTCTTTGTGGTGAAATCGTATTTTCTTTATTCGTATCCGATTGCCGTGACGATGGGCGTCGACGCCGCTTGCTTCGCTGGTCCGTACCCTGCCAATAGACACAGAATCACGGCCGCGATAAGCGAAAAGATCGCCACGTCGTAAGGATAATAAAATTGAAACGTCCAGCCCGTAAGCATTTTGGTATTGTAGACAACGTGGTGATACGCCATCACCGTGCCGGCAAATAGACCAAGCAATCCGCCAATCAGTCCCATCCAGCCTGCCTCCATTACGACAATTCGCCGCACTTGTGCCTGCGTGGCGCCAATCGCGCGCAAGACGCCGATTTCTCTAGTGCGATCCAGGATCGACGCCAAGAGCGTGTTGATGACGCTGAAGATCGCGACGACGACCGCGACGATCTCGACGGCGTAGTTCACCACGAACGATTGCTCCATGATCCGTACCACTGTTTCCCTAAGCTCGCGGTGCGTGCTGATGAAGAGCTGATAGGGTTCACCATAATTTGTCCGGATGGTTTGAATGATCTGCTGCTGATTCGCGCCGGGCTCCAACCAAAGGTCGAACGCATCCAGAAGCTCGTCGCGCCAATATTTCTTGTACAACGCGCGATCGAGCAGCACGCTACCAACGTCCGATGAATAGTCGATGTAGACGCCAATGACTTTAAAGCCGAGCTTTCCGGACGGGGTCACCAGCTCCAATGAATCGTTGGTGGTTGTTCCGAATTTGCTGCGAAAGCTTTCACTTATAATAACTCCCTTGCCTTCAGCCATCTCGCGCAGCGCTTGCGCGCCGTTGCCGTCGGCCATGGGCAATGACCGCACGCTCGCCGATTCGCGCGCGGAGAATGATTCGATGAGAATCGGTTTTTCTTTATAGGTCGAACGAATGAGTCGATAGAGATCGACAATTTTGACTCCCGGAATTCTTTTTAGCGCCAGAAGGAGATCTTCCCTGAGCGGAACATTTTTCGGTCCCGCTGTCCTCGCTCCCGAGCTGACGATTAAATCGGCCGTAACCATTTGATCGACCCATGCGAGCAGCGAACCGCGCACGCTGCTAACAAAAGCGGCGATGGTGAAAATCGCTGCCAGACTAATCACCATGGTCGCAACCGTGATCCCGGAGCGGACCGGATTGCGGCGCAAGCTATCCGATGCCAAGCGTGCTTCGACCCAAGTCAAACCCGGCAATCGCAGGGCGGATTGCCAGAACCAGCGCACAACGTGACTGATAATCGCCGGGCAGAAAAAAGCCAGGCTCAAGAGAAAAACCAACATACCGACGACGCCGACGCTAAATCTTTCTACTGAGCCGTTCACGGACGACGCGAGCAGTAGGAGAGTCGGAGAAATTACCAAACAGACAAGCCCAAGGCGATTGGCCCAAGACCTCTTTCCGCGGTTTGCCGGCTGCCACGCCGTTTGTCGGGCGTTTTCCAGCGGACTGACGCGGATCGCTTCCCAAGCTGGATGCAGCGCGGCGAGCATCGCAACGGCGACCCCGCTGCCCAACGCAAGCGCCAAATCGCGTGGCGAGAGCGTGCCTTCGGCCAGATCAACGAGCGAAAACAGGTTGCCGACCGTTTCTCCGACTGAGACCAATGCGACGCGCGCCAGCAGCCATCCAAGAGCGACGCCGGCGCATGACCCGCCTACCGCCAGCAATAATGCCTCCGCGATAATCAGCCGCAACAATTCCCCACGCTTCATTCCCAGGCAACGCAGGGTGCCGATATCTTTCTTCCGTTGAATCACCGACACCGATACGGTGTTGTAGATAAGAAAAAACCCGACGAAGAGAGCGATCAAGCTCACGAAAAATAGGCCGACGCGAAAGGAAGTCAGCAAGAACTCGATCTGTTCGCCGCGCTTACGCGGCCGCTCGACCTCGGCCGCCCCGCCGAGTCGCTGTCTCAGCCGCTGCTGCACCACCTCGATTTTTTCCCCTTCATCAACAGTAAGGTCAACGACGTCGAGCTTGCCCTCCTTGCCAAATGTTTTCTGCGCCGCCGGCAAATCCATCAACGCGAAGCTGCCGCCGAACACCTTTGCGGTTCCCTGTTCTTTCAGCAAAGCCCGAACCGTGTAATCTCGCTTACCTTGGCTCGTGAGCAATACCACTCTTGCGCCCAGGGGAAGATTTAGTCGGCGTGAGAAAGATTCCGTGAGAGCGATGGAGTCAGGTTGGGCGATAAACGCGAGCGCCTGATCGAACTCAAAGGGAGAACCGGCAAACTGATGCTCGCGAATGGCGGAATCCGTGAGCAAGTCGACGCCGTAAACGTAGAGCCGTTCGCCCGGCACGCCGGCAACGGGCAAAAATCCTTCCACCGCCGCCGCGGCATCTCGAACTCCCGGGGTGTCACGAATCGTTGGAAACAGCGACTCGACAATGCCACTCTCGCCGTTGGCCACCTGCAGCACGGCTTTGCCGGCGATTTGATCGATGGTCGACTGAAAAGATGTGGTCAGGGACCGGTTGACCACCGCTATCGCGACAATGACGGCCACGCCGAGGACGATGCCAACAAAGGTCAGCGCGGTTCTCAGGCGATGACGCACTGCATGGCGCCAAGAGATAGTGTTTAATAAGCGCAGCATTACGGCGCTTCTTTCTCCACCCGACCGTCGCGCAAAAGGATAATTCGGTCGCCATAGCTCGCCGCTTCCTGACTGTGCGTAACCATGACCACCGTGCAGCCCTGTTCTTGGTTGATCCTTCGTAAGAGCGACAGAATGGCGTCGCCGTTTTTCGAATCGAGATTGCCGGTGGGCTCGTCGGCCAAGAGAATCGGTGGGTCGAACGCCAAAGCACGCGCCATCGCAACCCGCTGTATTTCGCCGCCGGAAAGTTCTTCGGGCAGATGATGCTTACGCGGTTCCAAACCGACCTTCTCCAAAAGCAAATGGGCTTTATGGTCGGCCTCCCCTTTGGAAACACCGTCGAGCACAAATGGCAACGTGATGTTTTCCAATGCGGTCAAGGTCGGTAGAAGATTGAAAAATTGGAAGACGAAACCGATCTTGGTGCGCCGGAATAACGTCACCTCATCGTCAGCCATCTGGCCGATAAGACGACCGTCGACCAAGAGATCGCCGCTGCTCGGCCGGTCCAACCCGCCGATTAAATGCAGCAGCGTGCTCTTACCCGAGCCGCTCGGCCCCATGATAACGACAAAGGATCCTTTAGCGATATCCAGCGACACGCCGGCCAGCGCTGTGATATCGTTTTCACCTTGCCGATAAATTTTGCGGACGTCGATGCAGCGGATCATGCAGCAGCAACGCTAGCAAATGAGATGAATGGTGGGCGCGCGCAATGTAAGCGAGGCGTTTTGCTGATCGGCTTCAAGTTCCGCCAGGTGTCCTTTCACCGCTTCGGTAAGCGCCGCGACGTTGATGCCGAGAAATACCGGACAGAACGGGTCGATCTTCGCGAGCCCGGTGCGCCAAAGTTTAATCGCACCTACCGGAACGCCCTGCTCCAATTTGAAATATCCCGCGGCGATCTGGATGATCCCTTGATAGAACTGGCGGGTTTCGCTGTGATCTTCCAACCAGATTTCTTCGAGCGTCTCATGGCACTCGAAGAAAAGCCCTTGATTGAATTCTTCAATACCTTTCAAAAATCTGGGATCGTCTTGGGCTTCCATCCAAGGACTTTCTAAGTACGAAGCGCACGAAGGACACGAAGTTTGGGATCGTTCACCGCCGAGACGCGGAGGTCGCGGAGAAAAAACTTTGAAATGAAAAATCTCTGCGTACTCTGTGCCTCCGCGGTGAATCGCCTTTCCCCCCTTTTGCTTGCGGCTCAGCCGCGCTCGGGTTAATTTCTTCTAGGTTCGTTGATCGATTTCCGCAATGTCACAGACTAACGCGAAAAACGCGCTCACGCTAGAGATCGACTCTCTATCTTACGGTCCCTACGGCATTGGACGCCTGGGCGGCAAGGCCGTGATGGTCCCTCACACGGCCCCCGGCGACATCGTGGAGGCGAAGATTGTCGAGTCAAAAGACCGCTACGCCGTCGGCGCAATGCATCGCCTGATTGCGCCATCTCCGGTCAGACGAACGCCGCTTTGCCCCTATGTCGGCAGTTGCGGCGGCTGTTCGTGGCAGCACCTACGTTATGACGCCCAGCTGAAAGCTAAACAGCAGAGCGTCGAAGACGCGCTCCGCCGTATCGGTAAACTCGACCGCTTCGAATTGCGACCCATCATTCCGTCGTCAAACGAATATCACTATCGCCGGCGCATCCGGCTCCAGGTTGACGGGTCAAGCAAAGTCGGTTTTTACGGGGCTTCATCGCACCAATTGGTGGAAATCGACTCGTGCGCCATTGCCGACGATCGTTTGAACGGAATCATCGAATATCTTCGCCGCTGGTTGCCCAGTCTGCCCATAACGATGGAGCATCTGGAAATCGTGACGGGCGACGAGCCAAATCAAATCGTGGTTACAGCCACTGCGCTTGATGAATTTGCCATGCGCTATGAATCCGCCTGCAAAGAGCTTGTCAGCGCCAACAACGGTATCCACGGCTTGATTCTTCATGGCCGTAACTGGCGCAAAGTATGGGGACAGCCGACGATCAGCGTAAAGTTATCAAGCGATTTCTCACTTGCCGTCGACGCCGATGTTTTCACACAAGTGAACTCTGATGGAAATCGCCGCATCCTCCAGGAGCTGCTCGCAGTGGCAGACTTTCACATTCACGACCGTATCCTGGAGCTGTACTGTGGCGCCGGAAACTTTACCCTGCCAATTGCTAAACGAGTCGCGGAAGTCGTCGCCGTTGAAAGTCATCGTCCATCCGTCGTGAGCGGCAAGCTCAACGCGCAGAGGAACGCCACCAGCAACATCCGCTGGATTTGCTATCCGGTCTCTCAAGCTATCACTCAATTGAAAAACCGAAAGGAGCGGTTCACCAAGATCATTCTCGACCCGCCGCGAGCGGGAGCCAAGGGGATCGAAAGAGAGTTGGCCGGCCTCGAAGCAAGCAAGATGATCTACATCTCATGTAACCCAGCGACGTTGGCACGCGACCTCGCCGCGCTCGCCAAACAAGGCTACAAACTTCAGATAGTCCAGCCCATCGATCTTTTTCCGCAGACCTTTCACGTCGAAGCGTTGGCCGTAATGGAGCGATGACAACTGGCTGAAAGGAAATGCCCCGCGGTTAATGAAATTACCGCGCGGCAAGCTCCAGGGAATCAGTAGACCGTTACGAATAGGAATAGGCATTACAAATCAAGCTGCGGGGAATTGACCCGCAGAGATTAAATTGTACCGGGCGCATGCCATGCGCCCCTACACCGACCTGAATGAATTAGATCGGTTGAACTCTTGAACGGCTTGAACCGCTTGAACGGTTTGAGCGCCTTGAACAGCTATTAAATCCGAAATAACTTCTTCGCATTTAAACAGTAAATCTTTTCTTTATCGGCTTGCGGGATATCCAGCTCTTCCATCTCTTTCAACGTCATCGGATAGAATTGATCGTCGCGCCCGCCGCGGCCGTGCGGATAATCTGCGCCAAAGAGAATCTGCTCGGCGCCCACCGTGTCGTACACCAGTTTAATGAACGCTGCCCGAATCGGCCCGGCAGTGTCGTAATAAATTTTCTTGAAGTACTGTTCAGGCTCCTCCTTGCATACCGGATTGCCCTCACGCCAGTTGAGCCGGTCGAGATAGAGCAGAATCATGCCGCCCAAGTGAGAACCGATTAGTTTAAGTTTTGGATAGCGGTCAAAAATACCGGCGTAGACGATTCGCGAAATCGCCAGCGTGCTATCGGTCGGCCAAAGAATTTTCTGGTGCAGCGAGTACTTGTCCCAATTGGACTGGCACGGTGCGTTGGCTGGATGGAGGAACAACGGTTTATCATCAGCCGCAAGCGCGTCCCAAAACGGCGTAAACTCCGGTTCGTCGATGTATTTGCCAGCGACGTTGGTCGGCATCATCACGCCATGCATCTTGAGATCTTTGTAACACCGCTCCATTTCGCGAACGCAATCATCCATGTCGACCATCGGAAGCCGCGCGAACGCCATGAACCGCTGCGGATATTTAGCATGCGCTTCGGCGAACGCGTCGTTGAGAACCTTGCACAGCTCCAGAGCACGCAATCGGCCTGTCCTTTCGATTCTACCGCCGGTATTCGAGAGCACGCCGATGTCGATGCCGTATTTGTCCATGACATCGAGATACTCCTGGTGATCGAAAGGGTGGAAGCCCATGCCGCTCAAGGCATTTTTCGCATCGGGCATAAGCTCGAGAAATTTACCGGGAAACGCGTGAAAGTGGGTATCGATGATCATGACGGCTCCTTCTTGTATGAATTGCGGCTTGTTAAGCGCGACCGCCTCAGGGGGTCCATTGAGACCCGCATCCTGATTGCGACAGCGTTTGGGATGGGCGACGATTCGTTTTAGAAACCCGCTCCGACAACCTCTCCAATAATTCGCAGCGCCTGTTCGATGTCGTTTCGATCGACATCCAGGTGGGTGACCATTCGAATTCGCCTGGCGTCCACAGGTCCGCCGAGCACTTTGCGTTCGGCTAAACGCTTCAAAAATTCGCTCGAAGTGAGTCCTGCCTCACCGACATCAAATAGTACGATGTTGGTT
>DASPXM010000045.1:0-3289 GCA_035637295.1 Verrucomicrobiia bacterium | reverse complement strand
AGGCTTCCGAGCTCATCTGGAACCTCGAATCGTGACGACTGGCGGCAGTTGAGCAGCGCGACGCGCGGGGACATAACTCGCGATGAACACGGCGAGAATCGCGAGCAATGTTGCGAATACATAGTGTCTCCAATCCCATGTCACCAAAAAGTAATTCGTGTAGAGCAAACCGCGGAGACGAATGGGAATGTGCGATACGCCCCAGGTCATTAACGCACCGAGCAGACAACCGAGCAGCGAGCCCGCCGCAGCAATCAGTGCGCCCTGCCACAAAAAAATGGAGGAAATGTCGATGCGCCTGTAACCCATCGAACGCAGAATCGCGATCTCCTTAATTTTCGCGAGCACGGACATCGTAAGGACATTAAAAATCCCGAAGCCGGCGAGCAGGATGATCAGAGAAACAGTAATCGCGACAGACATGCTAAGGGTCAAAAAAAGTTGCAGCGTACTTTCCTCGCGTTCCTGCCAACTCGAGGCGTTGTGTTGAAAGAGTGTCTCAAAACGGCTGGCCAAAGCCGGTGCACGGTTCGGGTTTCGCAGTTTGTATATGATCATTGACGCGCCCGACGGCTGTTGCAGGAGCGCCTGTGCGACCCTGGCATTCGAATAAACGCGAGTTGAATCAATCGAGCCGATTCCTGCGCGAGCGATCGCTGCCACCGTGAATCGCCAGTACTCGCCATTGGGTGCGAGCAATTGCACGGTGTCGCCTACACCAGCCTGAAGTAACTCTGCCAGACGCGAACCGATGATGATCGCACTGGTGTTGTTTCTAAAGTCATCAAAGTTGCCATCAATCAACTGGTGGAGAATATCGGTTGTTCGCGCGTGCAGAGCGGGATTGATGCCGTAAAGATCAACAGTCGCGTTCTCAAATCCCGCACGAGCGCTGACTGTTCCGCGCAGGACCGGTGAACAGGAAACCACATTGGAAAATTGCCTGCTCACACGCATGATTTCATTGGCGTTAGTGATGCCTTCAAAATAGAGACGACGCGCAACCGTTGCCTTGGAGCCTTTTGCGGAAACCATCAGCGGCTCGTAGCGCGGACGAAAACGCGATCTAATGACCAGGGCGCCGTTGCTCCCGATAGTTGAGTCAATGAAATAACGCGCGAAGCCCTGGGTCTGCGCTTGTGTGCAGATGAAGATCGCGACTCCGAAAACGACACCGCTAAGACTTAGAAGCAATGCGCGCTTGCGATGCGTCAGAAAACGCAGGGCAATGTAAAGCGGCGGGGTCATGATTCCTTCGGCGGCGGCGGTGAATTGATCATCCGTTGCCGTACTGCTTCGCCGGGGCGGAATTTGTCCTGGTCCGAAACGATCACACGACTGCCTTCCGTCAGTCCGCTGGTTACTTCTGTAAAATCGAGAGTGCGAAATCCAACGCCGACCGTGCGAGAATGCACAATGCCCCCCTTCACCACCAACGCCTGATCGACAAGAAGCGCGCGCGTCGGTACCAAAAGAGCATTCTTGTGGGTGCCGGTAATGATGTTCATCTCACCAGTCATTCCGGTCATCAAGTTGTCTGGAGGGTCACCCATCTCCAGCACAACCGTGTAGCGTTGAGTAGTTGGATCGGCTGCAGGTTGAACTGATGAAACGCGCGCGGTGAAAGTCTTGGTCCGATACGCATACAATTGGACTTTTGCCTTCATCCCGGGTTTCACTTCACCTACATCTTCTTCGTTTACTTCGCCGCGAACGTAATTCTTGTGTGAGGAGACTGTGAAAAGCTCGTTGCCGTCTGAAACCAACTCGCCGTCAATTGTCTGGACGTTGGTGAGAACGCCGTCGCTGGGCGCGCGGACTTCGGAGTTCTTCATCTGGGCCTCGAGTTTTTTCGTCGTTTCTCGAAGAGAGTTGAGATTGCGATCTCGCTCGATCCGCTCAGATTCCACTGCGCCTCGCAGCCGGTTCGCTTCGCTCTTCGCCTTCTGATATTCGACTGCGGGCACATTACCCGAGCCGACAACCTTTTCGAGTCGCTGCAGATTGTCTTCAGCTGCTTTCAGGAGCTCCGAAGAGGGGAGCGGAAGAGCCGCGCGGTCGCTCGCAGCCTGCAAATCGGATCGAGCCTGCTTCAGTTCCCGGGATGTTTCCTCGTCAGCAATCGTCGCCAACAGTTGTCCTTTCTCAACACTCTTGCCGATTGCACCGCGACCAGCCGAGAAAGCTTCGGCCAATCGAAGGAAACCGTCATTTTGCGCTCGAACACGTACAACAAAGGCCGGCTCGATCCGGACAGTGCCATAAACTGCGGAGATCGCCGTACCACGCCGAACCGTGACCACTTCCGCCACCGGCATCAGGAAATAGTATGCCAACGCGAATAGGAGCAGGAGAATTGCTCCACCGCCCAACAAAACTCTTTTTGATTCCGGTAATTTCAATTTTGGAAAGCTAGTCTGGTGTCCGTCGCCCTTCTTTGCAATAAACCGGCGCCTAGCGGTTATCGTTCTCGCCTCGACTTTTTGCCAGATATTTGAAAGCATTATTTCCAAGACAGTGTAGCGGAAACGCTCGTTCGATCAGTGAAGGCCAATTAAACAATCGGCGAAGCGTAAGACGCTACTACCGTGCAATTTGTTGTAGCTATCTCGCCGTGTCGAGGCGCTTCTACTGCGTTGGCTCTCGGTACGGCGGCGCAGCGCCGCGGCTACAACCCGGGCATGTTGGTCACCGCTGTATTTACCGCGATTTGGCGGTGTCGTTCGAAAATTGAAAATAGCGACCCGTGGCGCGGTCCCATTCGGCCATGGCGAGATTGTGCCGATAGATGGCATCCAACAATCCGCTTTTGGTCTCCAGAAGGAAATTTTGAGTAACCCGGTATTCGAGTGGGGACGCCAGACCGCTTGCCAGATTTTGCTGCACCGCGCGCGCGCTTTCCTCCGCTGCGGCCGTTGCGGAGGCGAGGGATTTTTCGCGAATCTCTGTTGTCTTGAGATCGTTCGCGATCCGCCAAAGTTCGCGAGGGATATTCGTCTCCAGTTTCCGGCACGTTAGTTCGTTTATCTCGCGCGCCGAACGAGCCCTAAGAACCGCGCCGCCTACTTTGCCGTTATCGACGACTCGCCATGTGTACGTCGCCTTCTCGCGAATCTCCGACCCAATAAAATCCTGTGTCTTGCTTGTAGATCCTTCGCGGTGAATCCCTGTGACCGGGACGTACTCGCCTGGAAGGCTTCCGATCACGGCGGGATAATAGTCGGCTTCGATGATTCGTTGATCCTCGTTGGCGGCGCGCACAAACAAGCGGGCGAGTTTAAGATCAGCT
>DASPXM010000044.1:0-3208 GCA_035637295.1 Verrucomicrobiia bacterium | reverse complement strand
TCCATGTCGAAGTCGATAGCGCTCATAATGCCGTCGCCGAATTCCTCATGGATCAGCGCTTTGATCGTTGGCCCGTAGACCTGAATCAGTTCATAGAATCGGTAAATCGTTGGGTCCACCGGTACGCCTTCAAAAGTTCCGCGCATGGGAAATTCCTGGAGTGCTGCGGAAACAGCCTGAGCATCGCCCTCCGCCAAGCCGAGAATCTTCACCGCCGATTCGGCTTCTTCCAATGACATGGGATGTTGCCCGAGGAGCGCCGCGGTTGCCCAGATCTTGTGACGCCCGATGCCCTTAGCAAGCTGCTCCCACGTCAGCTTCTGATTACGCTTTGCCTCGAGAATCTTCGCCGTTGCTTGTTCGCGGGTTAACATGTTTTGCCTCCTATTATTATTTGGCCCGAACTGGATCGAAATAATTCGAAACCGCCTTAAACTTCTGCGACGACCGGTTTGGTGACTAAGACTCCCGCGCCGGGCACAGCGCCGCCGGCCGATACCTCACGGGAATTATTCTTGAGAAATTGCATGATGTATTTCTTGATGCGGGTATATTCCGGCAAATCCATAACCTGTTCTCTGATGCGCGGCCGGGGAAAGCGCACGTCGACGATTTCCGCGAGCTCCGCTTCGGGGCCGCTGGTCATGAGCGCGATCCTATCCGAGAGCAGAATCGCCTCCTCGACATCGTGAGTCACCATGAAGACCGTGTTCTGCGTCGCTGTCCACATGTGCATCAACTCGTCCTGAATGTTTACCCGGGTCAAGGCGTCGATTTGCGCGAAGGGTTCGTCGAGCAGAAGCACCTTTGGTTTCACAGCAAACGCTCTGGCGAGTCCGACCCGTTGACGCATCCCGCCGGAAAGCGCCGCCGGTTTCTTGTGTTCGGATCCCGCGAGGCCGACCATGTGGATATAGCGCTGCACATAGTCGTGAAGTTTTTTCCGGTCCCATTGAGCGAATGCCGCTTTGACCGCCAGGTGAATATTTTCGTAGACACTCATCCACGGCAGCAGAGAAAAATTCTGAAATACCACCATCCGGTCGAGACCCGGCGTATCGGTTTCCTTGCCGTCGAGGATGATCGCGCCCTTGCTCGGCTGTTCCAGTCCCGCGATGATGTTCAGCAACGTGCTTTTGCCGCAGCCCGAGTGACCCACCATGGCGACGAATTGGCCTTTGTCGATATGCAGACGCACGTTCTTGAAAACACAGAGGCTTCCGCCTTCGGCTTCCATGAAAGTTTTGCTGACCTGCTCGACTTCCAAAAACGCCACTGGTTACTCCTTGTAGCTCAGAGTCTTAGCCAAGGTGCCGAAGCCTAAATCCAGTAAAACGCCGACGAAGCCGGTCATGAGGATGGCAAAGATCACACTGCTCAGTTGCAGATTGTTCCATTCATTCCAGACGAAGTAACCGATGCCGGTGCCGCCGATCAACATTTCCGCGGCGATGATGGCGACCCAGGCGCTCCCAATGGAGATTCTCAGGCCGGCGACGATGGCCGGCGCGGCCGCAGGTAACACCACGGCGAACAGTCGCTTGAACCACGACAGCTGCAGCAGCGCGGACACGTTCAAATAATCGCGCTTGATGCCGGCCACGCCGAAGGCGGTATTTGCCAGTATCGGCCAAAGCGAAGACATGAAAATCACCATAATCGCTGATATGCCGGAATCTTTGATGGTGTAAAGAAACAGCGGCATCCAGGCGAGAGGAGAAATCGGCTTAAGCACCTGGATATAAGGATTCAGCGCGCCGTAGAGCGACGGTGAGAGCCCGAGCAGAACACCCAGGGAAATCGCGACCACCGCCGCCGCGCTATAGCCCACGGCCAACCGCCCCAGACTATAGGCTAACTGTACACCGATGCCCTTGTCGTTGGGGCCGCGATCGTAGAACGGATCGGAAATCATTTCCCAGGCGCGCGCTCCGACGGCTGTTGGACTCGGCAGTCCTTTTGACGGGCCGGCTGCGGTTGTTTTTGTCGAGAGCTGCCAGACGGAAAGGAACAAGACCAAGAGCGCAAACGAAATCACTTGCGTTCTTCGCCGTTGAACAGTGACACTCGATTGCTTCACATTGCGGTCCGGCCGCAGATTTACGCTCTGCGAATAGCGAAGGATTTGATGTAGTCCGCCGGTGCGTCGGGGTTGAAGACTTTGTTCTTGCCGAGCATGAACTGATGACTCATGGAATTTTGCGCCGGCGCTTTGTAGCCGAGCGATTTCATAACGTCGCGGCACCCGGCGGCCAGATAGACTTCCTGGGCGATCTTTTTGTAGTCCACGTCTTGTTTTAGGTAGCCCCACCGTTTCATCTGGGTCATGATCCAAATGGCCATTGAATGGTAGGGAAACGGATCGAAGTCGATTCGATCCGGAACCGTTTTGGTGTTGCCCAAGCCGTCGGGGTAGGTTCCCGTAAGCACTTGCTCGACCACCTCTACCGGTTGATTCAAGAAATTGCGCGGCGAAATCGCCTTGGCTATTTCCTTTCGGTTCGACGCTTGATGCGCGTACTGCGTGGCGTCCACGATCGCCTTGAAGAGCGCCTGGAACGTGTTGGGATTTTTTTGCGCGAACTCTTTGGGCGCCGCAAAGGCGCAGCAAGGATGACCGGGCCAGATATCTTTACTCAGCATGAAGATGAAACCGGCTTCTTCGTAAACCGCCCGCTGATTGAACGGGTCCGGCGCGAGATAGCCGTCGACGTTGCCGGCCTTGAGATTGGCCACCATCTCCGGCGGCGGCACGACGCGGATCTGCACGTCCTTGTCGGGATCGACGCCGCCTTCGGCGAGATAATAGCGCAGCAGGAAATTATGCATCGAGTAATCAAACGGCACGCAGAATTTGAAGCCCTTCATGTCCTTGGCTTCTTTGACACCCTTATGCTTGACGTGCAGTGTGATCGCTTGGCCGTTGATGTTTTCTACCGCCGGCATGACGAACGGAACAGCCTGAGACCCCACGCCCATGCTGATGGCCAGCGGCATCGGCGTGAGCATGTGAGTGGCATCGGTCTCGGCGTTGATCGACATATCCCGGATCATCGCCCAGCCGGACGCTTTGTATACCTGGACGTCCAAGCCGTGCTTCTTATAAAAACCCATGGGCTCGGCCATGATGATCGGCGTCGCGCAAGTGATCGGAATGAATCCGACTTTTAGTTCCTTTTTTTCGATTGGGCCTGGTTTTTCCTGTGCC
>DASPXM010000043.1:0-14621 GCA_035637295.1 Verrucomicrobiia bacterium | reverse complement strand
GTACGCTTACAGCGGCGGCGGGATCAGTGGCATCTGGCAGCATGTGATCGAGCCGTTGATCGAAATGGATTTCTCTAAAAATGAATACGTCGGCGTGTTGGCCGAGGCGTGGGAGTTTCAGGGAAGGAAATGGCTGTTTCGCCTTAGAAAGAATGTTCGCTTTCACGACGGTTCGCCGTTCACTTCGAAAGACGTGCTTTTCTCGCTTGACCGAATCGTCAACGACCGCAAGAGCCTGCAAGCATCCAACTTCGTCGAGATTACGGGCGTCGAAGCACCGGACGATCACACGGTTGTTATATCGACCAAACAGCCCAACGCCGTCTTGCTCGAACGGTTGAACAACCGTTTCATCGTCAGCCAATCGGCGGTCGAAAAGAACGGCAACCAACTCGATAACTACAAAATCGGCACCGGCCCGTACAAGCTCGCAAGCTGGCAGCGAGACGGTCATTTGGTGCTGGCGCGCAACGACGATTATTGGCGAGCGAGGCCGGAAATCAAAGAGGTATTGTTCAAAACGGTTAAAGAGGAATCAGCGCGTGTCGCCGGATTACTTGCGGGTCAAGCGGACGTGATCAGCAATCTCCCCATTGAAGAGATTCCGCGCGTTGGCAAGCATCCGCGCACGCGCGTTGAAAAAGTTCCGGGCTATCGCATGTATTTCTTGGCGATGAACGTCACCTACAAGCCGTTTGACAACAAACTCGTCCGCCAAGCTTTCAATTATTCCATCGATCCGAACGTTATTTTGAAACACATCTATGAAGGCAACGGCTACCTGCTTAACGGCCCATTGAGCTCGAATATGATCGGCCATGATCCGGCCATTAAACGCTATCCATTCGATCCAAAAAAAGCGCGCGAGCTGCTCGCCAAAGCGGGTTATCCCAACGGTTTGGAAGTGAAGCTTTATCTCGCTCCCGACCGCCACCTCAAAGGCAAAGAAGTGTGCCAGGTCATCGCCCACCAGCTCGGCGAGAGCGGCATTAAGGTTGAGCTCGTACCGCAGGAGTACCCGATCTATTGGGGCAGAGACGGAGTCAACGGCGGCAAGCTGCCCTTCTACTACGCCGGCCGATCGGCTTACGATGCCGACACATTCTATGACCAATACTTCCACACGGGCGTCACCAAGCGCACCGGCTACAGCAATCCTGATCTCGACAAGCTCATTGAAGAAGAGCAACGCACCGGCGATCACAAAAAGCGCGTCGCCGTCTTGCAGCAGGCGGGGCGAATTATCATGGAAGATGCTCCCGTCGTGCCGCTCTATACGCTTGCGGAAATTTATGGCGTGGCGCGAAACATCGTCTGGAAAGGCAACCCGAATAACGAAATCATCGTGGCCGATATGAAGATCAAGGGTTGATGGGAATAGAGTACTGGAGTGTGGAATGTTGGGTTACCCAATACTCCATGGCTCCAACACTCCAGTGTTCCAAGCCTTACCGACGGTTCAGCCATTCGCCAAGCGCCCGTCCGAACGGGGCGGCATGAATGCCGCAAGAAGCGAAATTTCCACTAAACGCGCGCAAAGCCCAATCGGCAGCGTCAAAATACTTTGGTTCTCGTCCCGCTTGCGCGAGCTTCAGGAGAAAAAATGCGGTGGCGCCGTTTTGCTCGATTGCCGTGAGACGGAATTTGAGAAAGCCCAACTCGCCGGTGCCTAGATCAAAATAACCGCCCTCGGGATTCCTCAAGCGTGCGAGAATAAACTCCGCCAATTCCCGCGCTCGTTCTAGATACGCCGCCTCGCCGCTCGCATGGTAGGCCTCTACGAGCGCCGCGCCCATCCTTGCTTGATCGTCCAGCAGTCCTTGCACGTGGGGCGCGCCGTCATAATAGTGGTACATACCTTCCGTTGGGCTGCGGCTGTGGCTCCAAAGAAACTCAAGAACATTCAGCGCCCGCTCTTTGCAGTCGGCTCGCCCCAAGATCGCCGCGGCGTCCAAATAGGCGCTGATTGCCTGCGCGTTGGCGTCGGTGTAAACACACTGATCGATGATGGTGAAAAACTCGTCGGCGGAAGTATCCGCGTTTGTTTCACGCCGAAGAAAATCCTCGCAGCCAAAAAAGGCGCCGCTGGACGGATCGAAGAGTTTGCGATCGAGGTAGCCGATGATCTCCTCGGCCATGCGCGCATACTCGCGACGCTGGGTGAAACGGAGCGCATAGAGGCAATTGGACAAGAGACCCGCCTGCTCGCCCAAAAGCTTTTCGCGGTGCGGTTGTACCCAGTCTGCGCCCGAGGTGGTGCGAAAATAGCCGCCGTCTTTGTCATCATAGATCGGGCTCTCTCGCATCCGGTCGAGCGTCAAGCGAACGTGATCGAGATAAGCAGCGTCTTTTGTCGCCGCGTAGCGGCGTAATAGAAAATCGTTCGCTTCCGCATGGATGAATTTTTGTCCCTGCCCGTAGCCGCCGTGGAACCGATCGGCGAGCGCCATGACGCCATTTGTAATCTCAGTCAGAGCCGAAACACCGGCGGGTTCGCGCTCGGCTTGACGCGCCACGACGGCTTCACTGTCATCCGGCGCTTTCGTCACGCGGTTTTCAGTCTTCTTTTCTTGATAATCCATGTAAACATTCAGCAGCAGCTCCTTGAACTCATCGGCGCCGAGATAATTGACTGCCGCGAGCAACTCTCCTGCAGGCGTGAAGAAGGCGACGGTCGGCCAGCCGTTGAGATTATAGCGTGCATCAATGTCGGGCCGCATGGCATTCTCGACACGCAGCGCGACGAAGTAGGCGTTGAGCAACGCCATGTTTTCCCGATCTGAGAAAGCTCCCTCGTCCATGCGCTGGCAGTAGCGGCACCAAAACGCCGATAGGAAAAGCATCACAGGCTTGTCCTGCTGGTGCGCCCGGCGGAAAGCGTCTCTTTCCCATTCGAGCCAGTGAACAAGCTGGGCGAGGTTAGGATTAGGCGAAAAGCGAAGCATGACTGGATCTGCCTCTTATTCCTGGAGAGTTATTTATCACCTGAGGCTTCGATACGAAAACGGTGAGTGATGCAACAACGAACGCGGACTAATCTTTGAACTAAAATCAATATCGATGGGTGTGCGATGTAAGGGCAGGCCCCTGTGCCTGTCCTCCGGAAGGGCAACCACGGAGGTTGCCCCTACAACTTGCGTTGACAAGCTTCTCCACCCGGGAATAAGATTCAACCTGCTCGCGCGCTTCATATCCACATTTTGAAACGCACCGCGAGAAAGAGATTTGATGCAGTTGAGCTTGGCACATCATCCGATCAGCGAAATACAATTTGGCGTCCCGGCGCGTCTTGAAGGCGCCGTTTTAATCGTCGACCCTGCGACGCTGCGGCGAATGATCCTTGAAGACGAATCCATCGTCAGCGTCGACTTCGATATCGCGCGGCCCGGAGAGCGCTGCCGTGCCGGTCCAATCTTTGACGTGATTGAACCGAGAGCGAAAGCGCCTGGTTGCGGCGCCGATTTTCCCGGCATACTGGGCGCACCGATTACCGCCGGCATCGGCACGACTCATGTCCTGACCGGCGCTGCGGTGTCGGTTCTGGCCGAGATTTCACCGGACCCGACTCGAAGCGCAACTGGGCGCGTTTTGGAAATGAGCGGCGCTCCGGTTGAGGCGAGCGAGTACTCTTCGCTGCAACACTTGATCGTGATCCCGCACACCAAACCAGGATTGCCGCGTCAAACATTGGAAAAAGCTTACCGCCTTGCCGGCATACGAGTCGCCGTCGAGCTTGCCCGCAGTGCTTGGAATCATCTCCCCGTTGACCTCCAGACCTTTGAGCCGGTAGGTCCAGGGGAGAAAGGGCGCGACGGACTGGCGCGAGTCGCTTATGTTGGGCAGATTTTTTCACGGCAGCGCAAACCAGCGGTGGACGAGCCGATTCTCTATGGCGCTAACACTGACGGCATGCTACCGGTTATGCTGCACCCCGACGAGTGGCTCGACGGCGCTGTCGTGCCATCGCTGCATTCGTGGTTTGGCGGCACGGAAACTTATTTTTATCAAAATCATCCCATCATCCTGGAACTCTATCAGCGCCACCACGCCCGCGAAATTAATTTCGTCGGCACGGTAGCCACGATCGCCGGCTCGGATAACTTCGACCGCGAGCGCCATTGTCGCGCCGCCGCCAATCTCGTCAAGTGGAACTTGAACGCGGACGGCGTGGTATTATCCAAGTATGGTGGCGGATTGCCTCATGCCGACTTGGCGGAGACTGCACGCCTGCTCGAAGGTATGGGAATAAAGACTTCGGTCATGGTTTCCGACGTGTCGAGAGACCGCCGCGTCGAGTCGGCATTGCTTTTCAACGTTCCGGAAGTCGACGCGATTGTCTATAACGGCGGCAACGGTAAACAGTGGCAAGTGCCACGGGTCGATCGCGTGATCGCGGCGACGCCGGAGTTTGTCGAATTACTCACTGGTCCGATGACGATCGAGGCGTCTAACATCGTCGGCGTAACCAATCAGCAAGGTGCGTCCAGAATGAGGGCAATGGTCTACTGAAGAGCACGAGCGGCAATGGATGTAGGGGCACGGCATGCCGTGCCCGTACTCACGCCTGTCGCCTCGCGCCTCGTGCCCTATCCGGAGGAGTTCAATATGCGAATCGCCCATTATCTGAATCAGTTCTTTGGCGGCATCGGCGCCGAAGAGCACGCTGGCAAGGGACTGGAAGTCCGTGACAGCGCGGTCGGACCCGGCCGGTTGTTGGAATCGCTGCTGGGCAACGACGCCCGCATCGTCCTGACTTTGGTTTGCGGCGACAATTACGCCGTCGAACATCAAGAGGAGATTACGGCTTCCGTCATGGCAAAGGTCCGTCAAGCGAACGTGGACCTCTTCGTCGCCGGACCATGCTTCGACGCAGGGCGCTACGGCATGGCGGCCGGAGCGCTCTGCCGCGCCGTTCAAGCCGAGCTTAGCATTTCTGCCGTGACCGCGATGAGCGAAGAGAATCCCGGTGTCGATCTCTACCGCGATGCGCTCTATATCATCGACTCGGGAACGACCATCGCCAACATGCGCAACGTCCTGGACAAGATGGCAAGGCTCAGCCGGAAACTTGTCACCAAGGAACCGATCGGCCTTCCACACGAAGAAGGATACTTGCGGCGCGGATGGTTGCGCGACCAGCTCGTGGAGAAAAAAGCCGCGACGCGGCTCGTCGACATGCTCTTGGCGAAGATGAACGGAGAACCATTCGATTCCGAGATGCCACCGACCGCTTTCGCGCCGATCCCGATGCCTGCAGGCGTCAAAAACTTATCGAGAGCCAAAGTGATGTTGATCACCGACGGCGGACTGGTCCCTAGAGGCAATCCGGATAAGATCGAAGGAACAGCAGCGACGCGTTGGGGGTCTTACAGCATTGAAGGACGCGATGATTTGCGCGCTGAAGACTACGAAGTTTCCCACGGCGGCTACGACACGCGGTTCGTCCAGGAAGATCCTGACCGATTGGTGCCTCTCGATGCCTTGCGCGAAATGGAAAAAAACGGCGTCATAGGCAAGCTTCACAACGAGTTCATCTCGACGTGTGGGCGCTCGAACCCGCTGTCGAACACCCGCCGCCTCGGCCGAGAGATGGCCGAAAAGATCAAACGGGACGGCGTTGACGCCGTCATCCTCACGTCGACGTGAGGGACGAGCACGCGCAGCGGCGCTGCGATCACAACCGAGTTAGAGAAAGCGGGGATCCCGGTGGTGCAGATCACCTCCGCCCTGCCCATCGCCAAGATGGTGGGAGCCAACCGTGTGGTCTTAGGAACCGGCATCGTGCACGTGACGGGCGATGCCAAGTTACCGCCGGCCGATGAAAAGGAATTGCGGCGAAAACTGGTGCAAAAAGCCCTCGACGCACTGCAATCCAATGAGAAGGGGTAATCCCAGCGAAGAGATGTGATTGATCGCGTCCTACTGTCCCATAAGACGGAATTAGTACGCCTGCAGGTGCCCCCTAGAGCTAGACAACTCTTCCACAATGCCTACGCCAGGTAGCAGACACTAGCGCTATCGCCACGCCTCGTCCCATTCGGGAATTCCTACGACTGGATTCTCGCGATCAGCATCCCAGTGCGCAGGGTTATCAAGAATATATTGTCGAATACGATTTAAAGACTTTTCGTGACGAATGACATGTTCGTAGTAGCTATGTTGCCATAATCTGCCTCGAAACGCCGGCCAACCCAGCGTTTTCACGCCGCGGATATATTCGTTCGTCGTCATCGTTTTGAACCATTGGATTACCGTCGGTAGGGGCGCACCTGTGTGTGCGCCCTCCGGTACAGGGCCGACACGCAGGTCGGCCCCTACAATGGTATCCGTAATGACGACAATACCGTGAAGATGATTCGGCATGATCACGAACTCGTCCGTTTCGACTGTGGCGAATTTGTTTTGCAATTCAAACCACCAACGTTGGATTGCTACACCAGCACCGCTCAACTGCATGGCGTCGTTGATAATCTCACCGAACAGACAGGATCGATCCTGTGTAACGATGGTCACAAAATACGCACCGCGCTCAGCGTAATCGTACTCTCTTAGCCTAACGGATCGACGACGGTGCTGTAGCTCTCCATCATTCACGGATCATCTTCCTCATAGCGCCGAGACGTCGTCAATGAGAAATCGCGCTATTCGCGATGCCGGTTCCAACCGATCACTCGAGAAGCTTGCGGGCATCCAGATGGATGAACGTCGCGCCGCGATCTTTGGCCCGCTCCACCATATCTTCGGTGCCTCCGGGGCCGTCGCCGGTAGCGCCATTCCATAATGCAATGAGACTTAGGTGGTCCTGCGAAATGAAAAGGGCGTTGTGGAGCATCCAGAGATTTGAGCGTTGCCAGATGTTATAATCTTTCTTTGTTCTGAGCCAGCGTGGCAGTCGGTCGGATTCGGAAAGAATTTTCGGCTTCATTTTATCGTAGAGCCGATTGAAGCGCTCGACCCAATCCGGCCCGCCATCCGCCACCGAGACCTTGATATAATCGTTTTTCGGCAAGACCAGATACATTTGGCTCGGGATCTCGAGCGCCTCGCAAATTTCGTGGAAAAGAATATCGCCGCCGCAAGCGCCTCCGGCAATGCCGAATACCGGTCCTTTCGCTTTCGCTTTTTCATTCCTCACGGCCTCGAAAATCATCGCGCGCGCGTGCTTCTCTTTGGCGGCGGGAAAACGAGGAGTTTTGCGATCGGGAGCATCCACGCGATGTCCAGTGAACAAAAGCACGTGGGTTGGCGCCTGTTGGGTTTGGGTCTGTTGCGTAACCGGCGCAATGTTGTCGAGGCCGGCTTGAATATTCTCTTTTAGAATGCCGAGACGTTGATAGAGTAACAGTTGTCGTCGCATGGCGTCGCGCGCCTGCTCCGAAGCATCGGCGAGGGCTTTCCTGTACGCCTGTCCCACCCGATTGGGTCTACTGGAGGTCAAACAAATCAGATCGGCGGTGCTGATCTCGACCCAAACGTCGCTTCTATTCGCGCGCTGCAACGCAACCTGCTTCGACTCGATCGCTAACCTCACTCCGGCAGCGAGGTCACCGCGGAGCTCCTTCAGCTTCTGAAGTTTCTGGGCGGCGTCTTCCTTTGAATCGAAGCTATCCTCCCAGATAGTCGATTGAGCTTGCGCCAGCTCAGTCAGCATAGTCACCATCGCCAAAGCGTTGAGGCCTGAGTAGAAATGATTGCGGTCTTCCATGAAACCTTCACGGTAAAGCTCGAATGACTTTTCGAGATAGGGCGAAACCAAGGCGGACTTCTGCGCAGTCTCGACGTCCGCGGCCGTCGCCCAGCTCTGATGCCATTGAGTTTTCGCGTTGCGCGCCATCAAGGCGCGGACTTCTGCCCGGTCTCTCGCGAAGATTTCTTTGTTATGAAGGGCGCGCTCAACGGCTTGATCGGAGCTCAAGAGATCGCCCAACCGTTGAAAGATCGTGGCAAGCAACGTGTTCGCTTCGACGTCCATGTCGCCATAGTCCCGCACCGCCTGCCACGTTGCCTTTGCGCCCGGCCAGTCCTTCAAGCGAAATTGGCCGTGGCCGACGAGGCGAAGGCCAGCCACCCGCCAGACGAAGCCGTCCAACTCCGCCGCCAAAAGTTGGAGATCGCCGCAATTATTAGCGTCCTCCGCCCGTTCAATTTCCTCGCGAAAATCGAGCGGCACGACCAAGAGCTTGTTTGGATCCGAAGGCTCCAACTCCGGTAGCAGCTGGTAAACCGGACTATCGGCTTTTTGCGAATCTAATGTCGCATTTAGCGCATCGGCAAAGGACGCCACACTGGCTGCCGGATCGTTGCCATCATAGGACAGATATCGGTCCGTTTTTAAATCGAATGGTACGTCGCCTTCTTTGGACTCATTCTCTTTGGATTTATCTCCCTTCGACTTGAGCAGGAAAGTGCGTTTGTCCCGGAATGCATGGCGAATTCCCAGCTCATAAAAAACGTTGGCGTTGTGGATCGAAATATCTGCAATGACAAGATCGGCGATGAGCAATTGCTCGAACATGTCGGTGCGAATGTTGCCTTGTTGGATAAATTCGCCCGTCGTGCCGCCCGTCAAACCCGCTTGCCCCATGGCCGGACGAATGAGTTCCTTTTCAACCCGGTCGAAATCGATTCCATTCTTGGTGCCGAAGGGACGCACAATAAATACATTCATCATGGGCTTGCCTTCACGTCGATTTAGAATTCCGCGACGTCACCCCGTTTCAAGTTTTTCGCTCCTAACCTCATCCCACAAGATCGAAGTTTGATGGAAAGTCTTCGGCGCGCACTTGCTGCTTTGCCGCCTTGGCGCCAATCTCTTGCAGAGTCTTCATGTTGCCGGGATCGTCCATCGCACTCAAGCCCTCAATCTTTTCATCCTCAAACTCCATGCCGATCTGCGCCAAGGAATCCTTGCTTAGCGCGACATTGTAGCGCAGGTAACTGATCAGCGGCACCGAGGCGATCAGGTCATGGCGCAAATCGTCCACCTCCCGGTTGATCATGCGCGCTGTCGGGCTACTCGACAACCATTGGAGCAGCGTTTCTACCAGAGTAGCGCAGTCGTCCATCACCGACAAAAGCGATTTGACTGCATTGTCGACCGCCAACTTGGCCGGCGCAACTTTGAGATCGCGCGACCCAGTACCGACCGACACGACGAACAACTTGTCGGATCCGGTCGGCCAGCCGATGCGATAGCCGTCCAACGTCGCATGCATGACGGCCTGCAATGCGGGGTTATTAAACGGGCTCACACCGCCGTCGACAAATTCCCCCTGGACCGGTCTTTCGCCAGGCTTGCCACGGCTGATTTCGATCTTTTCTGGATCAAAGAAACGAGGTGCCGCCGTCGACGATCGAACGACCTGCCAGAGCGGATAGGCTGAGTTGGGAATGACATTGCTGTCCGGTCGCGGACCGTAATATTTTCCGCGCGGATTGTTCGATATCGGCCACACGCTCTCCGTGTCGAGTCGCTTTGTGACGATTAGCAGCCCGGTTTGCAACGATGGATCGCCCAGCGTTGTTTGGGCACCGTATACCTGCTTCAGCTCTTCGATTAAGCCGGCTTCGTCATAAAACGCCCGGACGAATCCCTGGCGTAACCAGCTTTTCTGGAACACGCGCTGACCGAGGTCGAGATATTTCTTTGCGATCTCACTCACCGACATGCCCCGGGCCAACGCCGCGGCGATGATCGAGCCCGTCGAGGTGCCGGCAATCAAATCAAAATAGTGGCTGAGACGAAAGTTTTCCGCTCCTCGGTGGCGTTCGCTCAGAGTCGATTCGATTTCGGCGAGGTACGCTAGCGTCAGAATTCCCCTTAGACCGCCGCCGTCCAGAGCCAGAATACGCTTGGGACTCCCATCGTTCATAAAATGTTCATCGCGCGTGCGGATTTTGTATGGCATAAACGCCTCCTCCCGATTTGGTCCAAGATCGAAATGTTGGCGAGCAATATGCTCCGACGGTCATGCGCCCTCCCGTCGCCACGATACACCGATCGGAAAAACTACGCGATCCTCGAATCAACATCGTGCGGCGATGGAATCCCGGGCCTGGACAAAAAGGCCGGAGTTTTGTTGTGCAAGGTGAACGGGCGTCCGCCAGAAAACTAGAAATGAAATAGAGCAGCGTGAACGATGGTTGCGGCGGCGTAATTAAAGTTAGTACGCGTTCTAAGCTTCACTGCCATCTCATTCGCTTACAGAAACACGCTGATGTTTTTCGCGCTCAAGACCGCCTGATCCAAGATGATGGTTCGCTTCGCGATTTTGAAACTATCGTTGACGCGGCGCAGCATGTCTCGTCTCATTCCCACAAAAATATCCTGATCCGTTTCCATGCGCGTGCGGTAAACGAGAAAATTGGAATCAACTTCTATCTCGCTACCGGTGTCATTTTTGATTCGAACATTTGAAATGAGATGGCGCGTGCGCGAAGGCGGCATTTCCGCCCAGGCATTCTTAGAATAAACCCTCTCGACTCTGATACGTAGGCTTTTCTTATCATCGTCGAAGTAATAACCCTCGCCGGGCTTGGCGAGTTCTTCTGATACTTCGTCGGGTCGGTCCAGCGGATTGTAGCGGATCGGCATCCAGTAGCGTACGTCGTCGGTTAAAAGATCGAGCCATTCGCGCAGCTTGCGATCGTCCAGGAGCTCGGCTTCAAGATACAAAAAGTCTTCGATTCTATGGCGCAATTCGTTATCCATTTTCCGCACTCATGATTTCGTCCCAGTTCTTCGCTTGGAGCATCTTGGCCCAATGCATGTAAAGGCTTAGCTGATTGTTGTCGCTAAAACGGCTCTTCACCCGTCCGGGCAAGTCGATTTCGATCGGCGAATTATCGCCGCGCATCTGGTAGTTAGCGGGATAACGCTGGCCGATCAAGCTTTTCGCCGCGGCGGTAACTTGTATCCAGTTGTCCATATCGTCTTGCTCGAAAACACCGGTGGGACTGAAACGGTATTGGGAGACAAACCGCATCGTGTCCTTGATTTTTGCCGACGCCGCCTTGTCGACAACCGCCCAGCTCCAGATCTCCATTTTGTCCGGCCCGCGCGGTTGCCACAATCGAATCGTGCGCGTGAGCCAGTGCACCGAGAGATTGGGAAAGACCGTTCCTGCGGAGGGCGCGATTTGCTGGGCCCGCATGGTGCCCAGCCGATTCTCGATCTCAGCCGCGTTTTCTTTCATGTAGTTAGCGATCTCATCGTCAGGCTGACCGAACCATAGGCCGCCATCCGGCGGCGTGATCCACAAATTCAGAATGTGTCCGTTGCCGCAGTCGATTTGACATCCCTTGCTCCATTGTCGTGTTTGACTCGTGGTCGTATCGACGCCGACTTCGCGCGCCGAGCCATGCGTCGCCGCGATATGATAGCCGTCACCACCAAAGTTTTCCGCCGAGGTTTTCCAGTTGGCGTCCAACAACCAACGGTGCGGCCCGCTGACTTCGGTGCCGCCTTCACGTCGATCAAAGAGAATATCGAGATACCAGGCCATGTCGCCCAGATAGTCTTTCAGCGTGGGCGCTTCCGGATCGAAGGTCGCAAAGATCAATCCCTTGTAGCTGTCAATCTGCGCGACCGGGATCAGGCCCCACTTCTCGCGTTCCAGGCCGCCAAACGAGTCGATCATCGGCACCAGCGCGAGCTTGCCGTCGTTGGCGTAAGTCCAACCGTGATACGAACAGGTAAACAGTTTAGTGTTGCCGCGATCGGCACGGCAGACACGATTGCCGCGATGCCGGCAAAGATTCAAGTGCGCCCGAAGCTGGCCGTTTGAGTCACGGCACAAGATTACCGGCTCTTCGCCCATGTATCGGGTGACGAAATCGCCGGGATTTGGGATTTCGCATTCGTGGCCTAGATAAAGCCAGCAGCGCGCAAAGACACGCTCGCGCTCCAGCTGGTAAATCTCATGATCGGCGAAGATGCGCCGATCGATAAGGCCGCCTTCGGGATCGATGAGAGATTTGATATCCATCCGACACTCCTTACTGATGCATAGGGGCGTCACTCATTCCTGCTGGTTCAAAGTTCAATGTTCAATGTAGTTCTCATTGACTTACCTTGAACCTTAAACCTTGAACGTTGAACCGGTATCCCTTTTATCGCTGATTATCGGGCCGGCCGCTGACTGTCAAGCTGATTTGTCTCAAGTCTGATTCCTCCTAGGGCAAGCCTTGAGAGCGGTCCGAATCGGGTGTAGAGAGCTAGCTAGTGCCTCCCGGCGACGCGGCCATTGGGCGGCATCGATCTGGCGATATTCTCGCCGGAGATCAATCCAACGAATTACCAACGGAGGAACAAGTAGTATGACTGCTGAGGACGAGTACGCAGCGGTTCCGATCCGTGTAACCGTCAACGGGGTTAGCCATGATGCCGTTGTCGAACCACGGACATTGCTGGTCTATTTCTTACGCGAGCAGTTGGGATTAACCGGGACGCATGTCGGCTGCGACACCAGCCAGTGCGGCGCCTGCACGGTGCATTTAAACGGACGCGCCGTGAAGTCCTGCACTATTCTCGCAGTTCAAGCCGATGGCGCGGAGATCAAGACGATCGAAGGACTGGCAAACGGCGACATCTTTCATCCAGTGCAGGAAG
Organism: Verrucomicrobiia bacterium; assembly: GCA_035637295.1. GTDB lineage: Bacteria > Desulfobacterota > Binatia > UBA9968 > UBA9968 > DP-20. The sequence continues at coordinate 2,011 of DASPXM010000043.1, read as the reverse complement.
GATTTCGCGAGAAGCACGGTTTGCAGTGTGGCTATTGCACGCCGGGCATCGTCATGACTGCGGTGCATCTCTTGGAAACCAATCCGCATCCGACGGATGAAGAGATCAAACATGCCCTCGAGGGCAACCTTTGCCGCTGCACGGGTTACGTAAATATCATCGAATCCATCAAATGGGCCGCGGCGAAGATGGGAGGCGAAAATGTTTCCCGCTAGCTTTGGCTACGTGGCGGCGCATTCGGTCGACGAAGCGCTTGTGCTACTGGAAAAGCACGGCGACGAGGGCAAACTGCTTGCCGGCGGCCATAGTTTGATCCCGGCGATGAAGCTGAGATTAAGCTCGCCGCGGACGCTGATCGACTTGGGGACGATTCCGGGCCTGCGCGGCATTCGGGTTAACGGCGATAACCTCGTGATCGGCGCTCTTACCATTCACGCCGACGTGGCTTCATCGGATCTCGTCCGTAAACATCTCCCCGGCTTGGCCGACGCCGCGAATGTTATCGGAGATATGCAAGTACGAAATCGCGGCACCATCGGTGGCAGCGTCGCTCATGCCGACCCCGCGGCGGACTTTCCGGTGGTTCTAACCGCGTTGAACGCCTCGTTGGTCGTACAATCGTCAACCGGCAACCGGAGCCTTGGCGTGGACGAATTCTTCACCGATTTCTTCACGACAGCGATGGCGGCAAATGAAATCTTGACGGAAATACGCGTGCCTATTCCTGGTCCTGGCAGCGGCACGGCCTATGTAAAATTGCCCCATCCCGCTTCTGGCTACGTGGTCGTGAGTGCGGGTGCGCTCATCACAGTATCATCCAGTTCATGCGCATCAGCCCGCGTCGCTATCGGCGGATTGGGCAGCGGTCCGATCCGCGCCGTCGCGACTGAAACAGAATTAAAAGGTAAGTCCTTGACCCTGCAGGTGATCAACGCAGCGGCAGCGAAGGCGGCCGAAAATGCCGATCCTACGGAAGACTCGTATGCCAGTGCGGAGTACAAGCGCCACGTGGCGACAGTGTACGCCAGAAAAGCGATCGAAACGGCGGTGGAAAGAGCGGCAAAGTAACGACGTGATCGTGATGCGGGTTTGGAGAAACACTCACGTGATTCCGATCCACGAGCACGAAACACGAACACGATCACGTTCTCAAGGGGTAACTCATGGCGATCGAACATTCATCGAACGGACTTATCGGCGCGGCGATTCGCCGGGTGGAAGACCCGATGCTACTCGCCGGCAAAGGCTGCTTTGTCGACGACATTCATTTGCCGGGCATGTTGCATATGGTCGTGCTGCGAAGCCCCTATGCCCACGCGAAGATTCGTTCGATCGACACCACGGCGGCAAAGGCGATCAAAGGCGTAGTCACCGTTGTGACCGGTGCTGAATTACCAGAGCGCTTGAACATCAACGCGCCAGTGGCATTTTCCGGCCAGAAAATACCGCCGCATCCTGTTCTTGCTCGCGGTGCTGTGCACGCACCCGGAACGCCGGTAGCCGCCGTCGTCGCGGCAAGCCGCGCCATCGCGCAGGACGCCTGCAATGCCATCGACGTCGAATACGATCCACTACCTTCAGTACAAAACGCCGAAGCCGCGCTCAAGCCCGGCGCGCCGCTGGCACGTGAAGAGCTAGATAGTAACGTATGTTACGTTGCGACGAAGAAAGGCGGTGACGTCGACAAGGCCTTCGCTCAGGCCGAGCATCTCGTGCGCATGCACATCACCAGCCCACGTCAAGTCGCACTCGCGATGGAGCCGCGCGGCATTGTGGCCAGCCCGGATCCAATCGGCCGGATTTTAACGGTCTGGCTTTCTACCCAAGGACCGCACCGCGTCCGCGCCGATCTCGCCAACACGCTTGGAGCTCCCGAAAACAAAATTCATTTAATCGCCCCTGACGTCGGCGGCGGCTTTGGCAGCAAGGGGCCGCTTTATCGCGAGGACGTGCTGGTCTCTTACTTGGCGCTTAAACTCCGCAAGCCGGTGAAGTGGATCGCCACGCGCAG
>DASPXM010000042.1:0-8099 GCA_035637295.1 Verrucomicrobiia bacterium | reverse complement strand
GCGATTATGGAAAAGCCGTTCAACTGACACATGACCGACCGCTTGCAGGCACCCGACACTTCCCGTGTGATTCGTGAAGCCCGTGGCTTAATGGAATTGCCACGACTGTTGCTTCGCTTCCCTGAGCTGGCCTGGCAACCGCGCGGGCAGGGCCAACCGGTAGTCATCCTGCCTGGCTATGGTGCTGGCGATGGCTCAACCGTCATTCTTAAGAGTTATCTTCGACTACTTGGTTATCGCGCGCGCGGCTGGGGCTTGGGCCGAAACACCGGTAATGCGTCAGAGTTGCTGCCCAAAATATTGAAGCGAGTCGCGTCCTTCGCTCGAAGAAGCCATCAGAAAGTTCACCTCATCGGTTGGAGCTTCGGAGGCTATCTGGCGCGTGAATTTGCCCGCGAGCGCGCCGATCTCGTCGGTCACGTCATTACCCTGGGCACTCCGGTCATCGGCGGCCCCAAATATACTATCGTCGCCGAGTTGTTTCGCCGTCGCGGCATCGATGTCGACGCCATCGCCGCAGAGGTCGAGATGCGCAACCAAGTTTCGCTGACCGCGCCGGTGATCGCGATCTATTCGCGCAGGGATGCGGTCGTGGCCTGGGAAGCATGCATCGACCGGATTACGCCAAATGTCGAGCATGTCGAAGTACGCACAACTCATCTCGGTTTTGGTTTTTCCCCTGATGTATACAAGATAATCGCTCGAAGGCTGGCGCCCAGCCACAGCCCCGTTCAATTAGCCGATCCAAGCGAAACCGCGGCGGTTGCCGATCTTCAACTTCAGCCGTTACCGGCGGCGCTCAATGCCAGCGTGGATTATTCCCCCCTTCAGAAAAAACCGTAACATACGGCAAACTGGAGCGTGAGCCGAGGAGAGAGCCATGACGGGGTCGGCGGCGAAAAACATTCCTTTCATGGCCTGTCCCGCGCTTGGCGAGCTGTTGGCTATTCTACTCGAAGCGAAAGCATTGTCGCCGGCCGAGAGTGCTCGCTCCAAGATGTTGATCAATTATGAATAATCCCCCTTAGCACCGGGCTTCATCGAGCCGCCTGGATGGATGCCGCTATTGTCTTTTGGATCCTTGCCGCCGCCCTTGTCGGAGCCGGCCTGGTCGGTCTGGTTCTCCCGGCGATCCCCGGCGCACCACTGATTTTTGCCGGACTCCTGCTGGCGGCGTGGGCCGAAGACTTTGTTCACGTAGGGCTGTGGACGATTGTAGTCCTCGCGGTACTCGCCCTGCTCACGTACGGTATCGATCTCTGGGCGACCATGTTTGGTGCCAAAAAGTTTGGTGCCTCCAGAAAGGCCGTAATCGGCGCAATCATCGGCTCCATCGTCGGCATCTTTCTCGGATTTCCCGCCGTCATTTTTGGCCCGTTCATCGGCGCCGTGATCGGAGAACTTCTTGCCCAAAAAAATTTACGCCAGGCAACGCGCGCCGGTATCGGCGCGACGATCGGTCTCGTCCTTGGCGCGGCGCTCAAGCTCTCGATCGCGTTCGCGATGATCGGAGTTTTTGTCGTGGCGCGTTTTCTAAGCTGATCGCCGATTGGGCAAATTTGACGGCGCTAAATGGTTCGAATTTTGATTAATCTCATCTTGACCCGGAGGATAGAAATGAAAATGCTACTCACAGTCGTCTTCGCCCTGGTTTGTTATGGACAGGCATCTGCTTTAACTATTGCCACCGGCTCCGCCGAAGGCACTTACTTCAAAATCGCCCAGGACATCAAACAAATTGCCGAGAAAGACGGTATTCCGATTGAAATCATTCAGACCAATGGCTCCTTCGACAACATTAACTTACTCGGCGCAGGGAAAGTCGACCTGGCAATCATGCAACTGGATGTCTTGCGGTTTGTCGCCGAGATCATGCTCAAGGAAACCGGCATCAACGTCCTGCAAGAGACAAAAGTCGTCCTCAATCTCTATCTCGAGGAAATCCACGTCATCGCGAAGAACGAAGACATTCGCACGCTGAGCCAACTCGAAGGTAAGAAAGTTTCTGTCGGGCCGGAAAAAAGCGGCTCAGCGCTGACAGCAGAAGTTTTGCTGGCGGGCTTTGGTTTGAAAATCGACGCAGTCTTCGACGCGCCGGAGGATGCTGTCCAAAAGCTTAGCAAAGGTGACATCGACGCGCTCATTTTCATCGGCGGCGCGCCGGTTCCGGCATTTCAGAACCTTGATAAGAGCTTTCACTTCGTGACGTTACCTGCGGACAGCGGCTTAGAACAGATCTATCCAAAAAAGAAAATCGAAAAGTCGGTCTATTCCTGGGCGGACGCAAGCGAGACTCACGCCGTGCCGTCGGTCATTATGACGAGAAACCGCGCTGAGAACGACTACGCTTCCGCACTGCAAAAACTGGTGCTATCGATTTTGGTCAACAAGGAATACCTGGATACCACCGGTCATCCCAAATGGAAGGATTCATATGTGCGCTCTATTATCGGCAATGCCGGTTACCAACCGACAAATGAAGTCATTCAAATCTTTAATGCCTTGGACAAGTCTGGCTATCGAATCATCAAGAAATAACGCGGGTGGCGCACTATTCGTCGCGGCGAAAGGTTTGAGGTGAAAACGCTGGCAGACACACCGCAATATATTCCGCGCTCTCGGGTCCGGGTGTAGCGTAGCGCACCCACTCCCCGGACTTAACCAGGACCGCTTGACCTGCCGTTACTTTGTGAATTCCCTGGCCAGTCTCAACTTGCAACGCACCGCGCAGTACGACGGTATACTCATCAAACTCCGGCGTCTGCCCCGGCTCCGACCAGCCCGCAGGGCTGGTCATCTTGGCAATGCTGATCACGGATGTCTGCGAGCTCACCCGCCCGAAAAACTCCTCGACGATCTTCGGCGGCTGACCGGCCGCGGGAATTACGGACGGTGCTGAAATAAGCGTTGCCATCAACAGAAACTACAGCCAAAAACAAAGCAGCGCAATTGACTTCTTTTCGATCCGCGAGCTAAATTCGCCCGACAAATCGGTTCGACCTGATGCAGTAATCCCAGCCTCGCCTAGGCTGCGGCACGGCGGCCGTCGCGGGCAAAGAAAACGCGGCCTGAATGTGTGATAAGTTTGCCTTTCTTCCATCCCGAGAGGATCTTCCCGTAATCCATGCTTGAGTCTCTAACGAGCCTGGTTCACGGCTTTAACATCGCGCTGCAGCCGCAGAACCTTCTCTACTGCTTCATCGGCGTTACCATGGGAACCCTGGTCGGCGTCCTTCCCGGGATCGGTCCGACGGCGACCATCGCACTGCTCTTGCCGGCTACCTTCACGCTGAATCCAATCTCCGCCATCATCATGCTCTCCGGCATTTGCTATGGCGCCATGTACGGCGGCTCGACGACTTCGATCTTACTGAATATCCCCGGCGAGGCTTCTTCCGTCGTCACTTGTTTCGATGGCTATCAGATGGCCCGACAAGGCCGAGCAGGCGCAGCTCTCGGGATCTCCGCGTTCGGCTCCTTCATCGCCGGTACCGCTAGTATCTTCGGTCTCGTCCTGCTCGCGCCGACGCTCGCCGATTTCGCGCTCAAATTCGGCCCACCGGAGTACTTCGCCCTTATGGTCATGGGTTTGACCGTGGTCGCCTATCTAGCGAGAAAGTCGATGGCCAAAGCTCTGATGATGGCGGTCTTCGGCATTCTTCTGGGATGCATCGGCCTGGATCCGATCACGGCAACGCCCCGGTTCACTTTCGGCATACTGGAACTTGCGGACGGCATCGGCATAGCGCCGGTGGTCATGGGGCTATTCGGCATAGCCGAAGTTCTGGAAAACCTTGGCGTGCTGAGAAAGACCGAAGTCTTTACCGAAAAGATCAAGGGGCTTTTCCCCGACCGCGAAGACTGGAAACGATCTCTAGGCCCGATAGCGCGCGGCTCCCTGTTAGGATTTTTCCTCGGACTCTTGCCGGGAGTGGGAGCCATCGTGCCGCAATTTTTGAGCTATGCCCTCGAAAAGAAACTCTCACGCCATCCGGAACGATTTGGCAACGGGGCAATCGAAGGGGTCGCTTCGCCGGAGGCGTGCAATAACGCCGCCGTCGGTGGAACTTTCATCCCGCTCTTGAGCTTGGGCATCCCTTCCACTGCGATGACGGCGATCCTGCTCGGCGCGCTGATGATCTACGGGCTCATCCCCGGGCCATTGTTAATCAAGAATTCCCCGGATCTGTTTTGGGGAGTGATCGCGAGCATGTACATCGGCAACGTCATGCTTTTGATCCTCAACTTGCCGTTGATTCCCATGTGGGTGCAGGTATTGAAAATTCCTTACTCTTATCTTTCTTGCTTCATCATCCTGTTTTGCCTGATCGGCGCCTATAGCCTCAACAACAGCACCATCGACATCTACATCGCGGTCACTTTCAGCCTGGTCGGGCTGCTCATGAAAAAATTCGCCTTCGAGCCGGCGCCGCTAGTGCTGGCGTTCGTTTTAGGTCCTCTGCTCGAGACCGCTTTAAGGCGCTCGCTGATTCTCTCCGATGGCAGCCTATTGATCTTCCTGCAGCGGCCAATATCAGCGGCGTTCATTATATTTTCCATCGTCGTACTCGTAACGCCGCTGTTCAGCCAAATAAGATTGGGGCGTGGACTCAGTGAAGAAGACTAAGATAACTACCGTCGGCGCCAGTGCGCTTTTCTGGATCGTCGTGGGAATCCTGGCATGTTATGGAGCGACCCGACTCGGGTTGGGGAGCGTCACTGAGCCCGGCGCCGGTTTCATCTTTTTCTGGTCAGGACTGATCCTGGTGATCTTATCGCTCGTCGTTCTCGCCGATTCCGTTCGCAGCTCCGAGGACACAGTCCGGAAAATGGAGGAGTTGAACTGGGCAAAGATTGCTCTGGTTCTTCTCTCTCTCTTGTTGTACGCCTTCTTTTTAGAAAGGCTCGGTTTTGTTTTGACGACATTTGTGCTTGTGAGTTTTTTACTGAGCTGCATCGAAGGCACAAACTGGGTCCGATCCCTCGGGGTGGCGAGTGCGGCGGCGCTGGCGAGCTTTGCGATATTTGAGCTGTGGCTAAAGATCCGGCTTCCCAAAGGGATCTTCCGTTTCTGATTCGAGGGAGGAAAAAGATGATTCAATTGCGCAAAAAACTTCTGCCGGCGACATTTGCTTGGGTGCAGGCGATTGCCCTCTGTTCGGCACCAGCGCTATCCTGGTCGCAGGAAAAGTATCCTTCACGGCCAATCGAGATGGTCGTCGCATTTCCTACCGGCGGTTTTGCCGACGTCACCGGCAGAATTTTCGCTGAAGAGATGTCGAAAGTGCTCAATACGCCGATCGCCCCGATCAATAAGGGCGGCGCGACCGGCAGCCTGGCCGCCACTACCATGCTCAATGCAGCCAAGGACGGATACAGTATTTTGGTGAACACCCTCGGCGGAATGGTTTTGGCGCCGGTAACTCTTAAGGACGTGAAATACGATGCCAACAAGGATTTCTATCCTATCGCCTTCATCACATCTGCGCCCGACGGCCTCACGGTGAGGGCGGAATCCCCTTATAAAAACCTCAACGACTTGATCGAGGCGGCGAAAAAGAATCCGAACAAATTGTCCTACGGAACCGCGGGCACAGGCGTCGGCGGCCACTTCAATTCGCTGATCCTTTCCCAGGTCACCGGCATCAAGATCAAACACGTTCCCTACAAAGGCGGCGGTGAATATGTTCCAGCGCTTTTGGGCGGGCACCTGGATTTTGTCATCGGCACCGCGATCGCGACTCTACCGCAGGAAAGCGCGGGCAAGCTCAGGACGTTGGCGCTCATGGGTGCCAACAAGATGAAGGAGTTGCCCTCGGTCCCGACGACCGCCTCTCTAGGAATCAAAGGTGATTATCTCGACAGTTGGGCGGGCGCCTTCGTCACTGCCGGCACGCCCAAGACGGTTATTGATACGCTGACGGCCGCCGCCGAGAAGGTAATCAAGTCCAAGGAATTCGGCGCCAGGATCGAAAAAACCGGCGGTGTCGCGCAGTACATCGCGCCCGCTGAGTTTCGCTCCATGATCGAGCGCGACAAGAACACCGCTCTGGAAATTGCCAAGAAAGAGGGACTGCAGCAGGCGGTGAAGTGAGAGAGAGAATCCGAGTATTGAGTGCCCGCGCGGATCGACTTTGAACAACGGTCCAATATCCCAATACATCGCGGGCTGATATCGTCATACATTGCCACATTGGCTGTGTCTGAGGGCCGACCAGACTTGACGCGCGATCAGTAGATCGGAGATATTGCATAGGAATTTGGTTTTTGAAGTGCGAAGATCATTTTTAATACCCCGCCGAATGGACGGCGGTAGACTCACTAGTCGAACTAAACCGCACACACGATAATGCCCAGTAAGCCCCACGGTCAATCCGTTACGAGCAAGCCCTGTGTCTGCGGCTTTCTGGAGGCAGCCGCCGCTGAGCCCAACAGCATGATCCTGTACGACGAGAGGATGGGCGAGTATCAGTTCAACCGTCGCGACGGAAGCGACTCGGGTCCGATCTATCATTGTCCCTTCTGTGGCGGTGCGACGCCAAAGTCGAAGCGGGCGACGTTCTTCGCCCGGGTCACATGGGCCGAGACCGCACGCTTGAAAAAGCTCACCTCGGGAATCACGACCGTGGAAGAGGCAATCGGCAGGTTTGGGACGCCGCAGCACGACCGCGCCGAAGGCATAACGATTCAGACGCCCGCTTCCGACAGCGAGCCGTCCAAGACGACCAGTTACAGAATGATCACCTTCACTCGGCTATCGGAAACGGCTGACGTGGCTCTGATCGACTACGGTGTGAAGGGCATCAAGTTCACCTTCCAAGGGAAGTATCTCGGTGGAAGGAAGGATGCGGTCTAACCAGATGCAGCTGAGGGTGCCGGCGCGAGCGATGGAGCGCCTCAGCTGATTTGGGTGTTAGACACAAAGTCAGAGTGGTCACCACGGACAGGATGTTCAATAGGAAGCAGAAGCAGTGATGAAAATTGACATCGACATACTCACCGAGGATGAACTGATTGACCTGAACAACCGGATCGTGGCGCGGTTGCGGTTCTTAAACCAGATGCGCGCGCACTCGCAGATGCTCGACTTTAGAATCGGCGATCGGGTCACATTTCAGCCGGAAGGTCGGCCGGCTCTGCTTGGCATAATCACTCGTTACAACAAGAAAACGGTTACGGTCATCACCGACAGCGGACAGCACTGGAACGTGGCGCCGGGGCTTTTGCGCAAGATAGAGTCTGCTGACGGCACAATGACCAACAACGCAAAAGTCATCCAGCCGCGCAAGTAATAGGCCCGGCAGCGTGAATCATTACTCCGCCCGAGTCGTCAACTCGATTTTGTAGCCATTGGGATCTTCGAGGAAGGCGATTGCGTTGCTATTGCTCCCATGTTTCATCGGGCCTGGCTCGCGGACGATCTTAACCCCTCTAGCACGAAAGTCCTGACAGGCTTTGTAAACATCGGGGACGCCAAGAGCGATATGTCCGAAACCGTTCCCGATATCATAAGAGTGCGTGTCCCAGTTATAGGTGAGCTCGATGACTGCGTCCGTTTCTTCCGAACCGTAACCGACAAAAACGTTTGTAAATCGGCCCGACTCATATTCTCTTTTCTTTAAGAGCTTCATGCCGAGCGCGTCGCAATAAAACTTGAGGCTCTCATCGAGATCATTCACCCGGATCATTGTATGGACAATTTTCATAACCTGTTCCCCTCCGCTGCATTTTTCAGTGTCATCGAGAGCTTTTACCGTCAGACTCGACGTCAGCTCATCGGAGTTTATCGCGCCAAGACGCCAAGGGCGCAAAGAAAAACATCTTCTCATTTATCCGAACTTGGCGTGCTTTGCGCCTTTGCGCGAGTCATCTTTTTCCGATCCAGTGATCCAAAAAATTCAACCAGCACGTCGCACTGCGTTTTTCTCGGAGAATGAGCGACCCGCAAGTCGGACCGCCTCCGCGATTGCTGCTCGGCTAATCGCGCCGTCGTATTCTCTGATGATTTCCTCCCACGGGGTATCCTCAGCAACCATCTCTAATACTTGGTCGACCATGATGCGAGTTCCGGCAAACGTAGGCACCCCGTGACAAATATC
>DASPXM010000041.1:0-5478 GCA_035637295.1 Verrucomicrobiia bacterium | reverse complement strand
GCAAGCGGTTCCGCCGATTTAGCCGGCGGTTTGTCCTCCGCCTGCTGCGCAATGGCGGGCAGCGCGACTAGGAGAGCAATAAGGCTAGCAACAAAGAAGAGGCCATCCTGTTTTGGTAAACGCGTGATCATAAGAAATCCTCCTCTATTGAGTAGATCCAAATGATTTTTGAGCTCAGGCCATCGACAGCATTAACATACTCTCATAGCTCGTTGATTCTCAATCCTGCTCTTACCCTCGCGCATTCTGAACAAGTTTTTCCGGCCGTTCCTGGAACTTTATCTCTGCGTCCTGAGGCAGGACCCATTTTTTGAGCGGCCTTCCCTCGGCCAACGCGCGCAGCTCTCTCTCCCAAATTTTGCGGAACAAGATGACGCCAGCGTCGGAGCGCCCGAGATGTTCCTGCGCACGATTTGCCAGAGAGCCCTGCCCGACTTGCGCGACGTAGTCTTGCGTATGCACGAGTGAGATTTTGTCTTTGAAGAAGTTATCCAACTCCTGGAAGCTTAGCTTGCCCGAGAGTACAGCCGCGCCCATTTGCGCGACGGAAATTTTTGGTTCCGTGGCCGAAGCCGCGCGACGCGCGCGGTATTCTTGCGCGGCTTCGCCGGTTAGCGGTAGACGGCGAAGGCGAAATTCCAAGGAATGCTCGTCGTCGAGCGGCACGTCCCACTGCATCCGGTCTTCCGAGACGCATTCCGGTTCCGGTGACGGATTTCGGAAAGCGTAGGCATTAGGCATGAAGAAATGAAAAACGTTGCGCCAGCCTTGAGTAAAACTGGCGTACGCCGTCGTTCCCCAGGGGCTTTCTTCCTTGGAAATCTCCGGCAGCCCGCTGCGATTGTTGGCGGCGGAAGCCGAATAGGCGCCGCGATGAACGAAGGGCACATGGTAAGTGTCGCCGTTATTATCGATCCGCTGGAAGAAATTGCACGGCCATACTTCCGTTGACAGGACCTCGAGCACACCGTCCTCCTCCATGTATGGATAGCGCGGAAACGGAGGCGCTTCACCCGCGCCCAAGTAAGCAAAAATCAAACCGAGGTATTCACGCGTTGGACAGCTTGTTATGCGGATCTTTGCCGCGAAAGATTTCTCCTCCGCGGGTTGTTCGGTGCACTGCCCGGCGGCGTTAAATTTCCAGCCATGATACATGCAGCGGATCGAGTCGCCTTCGATCCAGCCGGCGGAGAGCTGAGTGCCGCGGTGCGGGCAGCGGAAATCGACAACGTGCGGTGCGCCGTTTTCATCGCGGTAAAGCGTAAAGCGCTCGCTCATGATCTCGATCGGTTTGGCTTGACCGGCGCGAAGCTCTTCAGCGCGATGGATAGGATGCCAAAACCGGCGCATGAAGGTCCCGGCGAGACTACCCGGCCGAGTGGAGACGAGATCTTGGTAGCGAAGTTTTTTACGACCGGCGCTAGTTTTACGTTTTGCTGCTGCCATCTTTTTTCTCCGAGGTGTTTTTGCGAATCAAAATCCGAAATCCAAGGCTCGAAATCCGAAACAAACTAAATCACACGAAACCGAAGACTCTAATCTCAAAATCCGAAACGGGCTCTTTTAGAATTTTCCGCAATTTTTTCATTAGGATTTGTTTCGAATTTCGGATTTAGTGCTTCGAATTTGCCCCAGGATTATGGCGCCATTCTCAGCGGCGTCCCCACGCGCTTTAGATTCGCTTCAAAGCGCCGGCGAATCTCGGGGTCCTCGTCTTCGTATTCGATCATCGTGCCACCTTTCTTGACCGAGATATAAACGCCGTCAGTTTTCTTCTTGGCCGCCTGGTGCAGGCCGATGGGATGTAGCCGGCTGCCAAATCTAAGCGCGAGTTGGCGCGCTGCTTCCTTGCCGATATTGAAGTGCTGGTGAAACCAGCCGCTTGGCGGGCTCAAGACACTGCCTTCGCGCCAGCGCAGTTCGACGACGTCATCGCCGCGGCCGGTAGCGTAAGGCCGAGTACCGCTCTCCTTTGGCCAGAGCAGCGTGTATCCCTCCGATTTCAAAATTACGATTACCGCGCCGGCGCCATGGTAATGCGCCTTATGGTATAGGCCGGTCGGCCAGTCCGCGACGTGGCCGATGAGCCCGTTCTTCGAGCTTTCGAACTGAACCATTCCGACTTCGGTTCCCTTGACGTAAAGATCATCGCGGACTTTGACCTCTTTTGCGTCGGGGATGAAATTGGTTTCCCAGATCGATTGCAGGCCGACGGCGTAAAAATTTTGACTGGTGGCGAAGTAGTCATCTTCGCCATGAAACCGATCGATAAAAGTATAAGGACAATTGAAGATGAATTCTGCGTTACGGTAAAAATCCATGGCGATCGGCGCGGTGGTTACCGCCATGAGCCGGACCGGCTCTCGGCCGCCGTTCACGAGCCGATGCCAGCTATTGAGCGGCGGGGCAAACAGACTAAACGGCCCCCATTCGAACAGCCGCTTGTCTCCACCATCCTGCCAGATTTCGGTGGCCCCATGACCGGCGAGAATACAAATCATTTCTTCGTAGAGATGGCGCTCGGGGTTGAGCGCGCCGCCGGAAGGAATCTCGGCGACGTACATTCCGGTCTGCCCCTCCATGCCGTAGAGATGAACAAAAGCGCCGCTACCGCCCATGCGGCGCCAGAGACCAAGCTTCAATTCGCGAATATCCTCGACGCTAAAGCCCTCCACGATAGGAACGCCTTCGCTCCTCATCCACTGGCAGTAGCCGGTGCGATCCAGCGAAGCCAACATTTCTTTGAGTTCCGATTCCATGAGAGATCTCTTTAATCTCTTCCGGTTAATTCTTCCCAAGCTTGCCCGGTAAAAAGCAATTCCTAATCCTCTAAAAGGCTGTCATTCCCGCATGTTTTTAGCGGGAATCCAGGCGAAACTCTGACTGGACCCGCGATAAAAACATTCGGGGTGACAACCGTGGGGAAATTACCATAGTTGTTATTTGATAGCTCGTTGTTTGCTGCGAAGTTTTGTTTAGGTCTTTTGCGCCTCCCGCCTTGCGTAACAAAGAATCTATTTTTTCTTATATAGCCCGTCAATGAAGCCGCTTTGATCAAGTTTGGCGATGAAACTCCCATCGATAAATTGTTCCACCTTGGCGGTTTTTACTGCCGGCTCCGATACCGCGATCTCTTCGAGCACGCCGCGAACACCCTCTGCGCTCGGATAGGGTTTGGCGGGAGTGATGCGCGAATAATAATCGTAAGCTTCCTCGGCTATGGCGTTGTCGCTGACGCGCAGAAACTCCTTGATCATTTGAATGCTTTCCGCTTTGTGAGTCCGGTAAAAAGCGATTCCTTCGACGAAGGCGCGCAGAAAGCCAAAGACGGTTTGCGCCTCCTCGCGAATAAAGCGGTCGGTGGTCGCGATGTTATTATGTGGATAGGTGAGGCCGAGCTTTGAAGCGTCGGCGAGCTCAAAAAATCCCTGCTGGCGAGCGATGAGAGTATTGGGAGCGTCGACAACCGAGCCGTCGACCGATCCGCTCAACAACGCGCTCATTCGTTCACGCTGATTGCCGATCTGCATGATCGTGACGTCCTTGGCAGGATCGAGACCCAAACGAGTCACCATGAAGCGCGCGGCGAAATCCGAGGAGCTGCCGAAACGGGATATGGCGATTTTGGCTCCCTTGAGGCGTTTGGCGTCGGGTATTTTACCGTTGACATAGAGGCTGTAGGGCATGGTCGGCGTGTAGGTCGCGACTAGCACGTTTCCGGCGCCCTTGAAGCGCGCTCTTTGTGCCGCGGTGCCACCGCCGCCGCTGATGACTTTGATTTCCCCGGACAAGAGCACCTGGAGTGCCTGACTGCCACCTTGCAGCAGGAGGAAGTCGACGTCGATGCCGTTGCGTTTGAAGGCGCCAATTTTCTTGGTGACATAGAGCGTTTCGATGCCGCCGCTGATGCTGGCTAATCCAAGCAGGAGAGGCTTTTGGCTTTGGGCCAGAAGGAAAGGCGGACATAATAGACAAAACAAAAGACCAGCGATGGCATGTTTCATGGGTTTTCTCCCTTGAGTTTCTCTTCGCAGAAAAACTGAGCCGGTCCAATACCGGCTTGTCTGCTGTCCCGAACAGTATCGCCTCGATCACCGAGTCTTTTGTTTCTGAAATCCTCGTTGAGTTTTTTACGTCCGTCATGATCGGCATGCAAGCTTGCATTAGGTCGGTTCGGCGAATTATAGATGCGGCTACTGTATATGGAATCCGAACCGGTTTGACAATGAAACTTGACGACAAGGTCGGTCTAGTGACGGGGTCGGCGCGAGGCCTTGGGTGGGAGATCATTCAGGCGTTTGCGCAAGAAGGGGCCAAGGTGGCGATCTGCGATCTCAGCCAAGCAGATGTCGATGAGGCCGCGGCCAGATTGGGGTTGCCAGAAGAGAAAATACTCGGCGTCAAAGCAGATGTCACGGTAGAGCGGGACGTGGTGAATTTGTTCGAAATGATCAAAAAAAAGTTCGGCCGCATCGATGTTGTCGTCAACAATGCCGGCTTTGCCTGGCCGCGTGGCGGGCCGGTCAATCTCGAGTTGGCGGATACCCCGTTGGATGTGTGGCTGAAGGTTCTCGACACCAATCTGAACGGCACGTTCTTATGTAGTCGGGAAGCTCTCAAGATTATGCGGCGACAGGGCGGCGGCTCGATCGTCAATATTTTTTCGCCACAAGGAAAAAAGGGAAAACTTCTGAGGGGTCCTTACTGCGCGGCCAAGTTTGGCGTCGAGGGATTGACGCAGGTGCTGGCATTGGAGAATGAAGCCTACAACATCAAAGTGAATTGCCTCGATCCGGGAGGGATCGTCGCTACTGAAGCGATCAAAAAAATTCCCGGTAATCGCGGTGTGCGCATGCTCAGTCCGGAAATAATCCGCGCATGCGCCGTTTATCTTGCCTCGGATGAGTCACGCGGAATAACGGGCCACTCTATCGTCGCCACTGATTGGAATAAGGAGCACGGCTTTGAGGTTCCCTATACTATCGCATAGCGGTGTTGCCTGGCGGTCTGCGTAAGGGATTAAGCGCCAATATGCTTGCGCAAACAAATCTCCCCTAGCCCCTCTTTTTCAAAGAGGGGAATAATATCGTTCGGCAATTCCTCCGGTGATAAACTGGGACTAGAAGGATCTTGTCAGAGGGCCTCAATTCAAAATTCTCAACGGGAGAAGAACTTCATTCGAGCAAGATCAAAACTTAACATTCTTATCAGCTTTCTAGCCGTAGTGGGTTTATTCGCCAAAGCAGAAGCAATTACCGTACGTGTCGCGGTGCCTACGCTGAGTATGGTGGTTATTGCGTTCACCGCGGCCAAGGAGAAGGGTTATTACCGGGACGAAGGTCTAGATGTGGACTTGGTCGTGATGCGCGACACGCTCGGCATCTCGGCCCTAATCGGTGGCAATGCGGATTTTGCTTCTATGAGTGGCGCCGGATTGACCGCAATCTTGGGCGGCATGCCGCTGCGCTTCGCTTACAC
>DASPXM010000040.1:0-35173 GCA_035637295.1 Verrucomicrobiia bacterium | reverse complement strand
AATATCGCCGAAAATGGGAACAGCGCCGAGGATCGTATTCGCAGCGATGTTCATGCCCATGCGTAGCAATACGACTTTGGGAAGACGATACTCCGCCGCGATAAGCATAATAAGCGAGCCCGTTAGATTGGCTATGAGGTCGCCGATGCCGGGAATGAGACTAACAATCGGATCCAGTCCAATCCGAATTGACGTTCCAGGAATCGTAAAACGTTGATCCAGTAGATCGGCGAGAAACCTGGCAAACCGCAGGAGATCCGCGGCGTGAAATGCGTGCGTGCTGATTGGGCGTTCCATCCTACCTCAGATCTTGTTGTTCCGGCCAATCTATTTCTTATGTGTAATAGCGGCCTTCAAAATTCGTGGCGCGAAAGCTCTGCCTGTGGATTCGACTTGGTCCATTGAGCACGCCTTCGGCGGCTTGTCAGGGCGCCGACGTAAAAATTTAGTGCCGTGTCTGAAGCGATTTCCCGTGAAATGAAGGCGAGGCAACGAAACCCATCCCATTTCGGTTCATAGCGCCAGGATCTTACCGAAGGAATATTTTCGACGGACAGGGCTTCCGTAGGAGGATAGGGCGGCTTAATCAGTAGCGCCATAGAATGATGCTAATTTTGCTCGGCCTTTTCGTGCCAGCAAAGGCGCCCAGAGATCGCCGAGCTTCTTGATGCGCCGGCGAACATTGTCCATCCGGAAGTCTTCGATCCGAACTCCTTGTTCCAGTTCTTTCCAGGTGATCGGCGTAGAAACCGTGGCTTTGGGTTGAGGCCTGACCGAGTAGATAGACGCGAGAGTCCGGCCCCAAGCGTTTTGATTATAATCCACCAGTACGCGCTGGCGCGGTCGCTTGGCAATTCGATATTCGGCCGTCATCAAATCCGGGCGCAGCGCCGCTAAGCTCGTGGCCAGCTGTTTAGCAAACGTCCAGACCTCTTTTTGCGTCGGCCCGCGAACGATCGGGACATAAATATGAAACCCCCTGGAGCCTGTGGTCTTGATGAACGTCGGCAGTTTGAGCTGGGTCAACGCTTCGTGCACGACGGTAGCGGTTTCCAACATCTGTGGCCAACTCGCTCCCTTCACCGGATCGAGATCGAAGTGCAGGTAGTCGGGCCGATCGACATCGTCGCAGCGCGCATACCAGGGATTGAGATCGATGCAGCCTAGATTGACCACCCAAAGCAGTGAACCTAAATCGCCGATCACGGGAAAGTCGATGACGCTGCCTGAACCATGCTCGATGGGGCAGGTCTCGATCCATCCGGGCCGCGGCGTTGGAGCGCGCTTCATGAAAAAGAAATCGCCGCCGATGCCGTTGGGATAGCGCTTCATCACCATGGCGCGGTCGGCGAGATGCGGCAGCAGAACAGGGGCGACGTCAATATAGAATTGGAGCAGATCGGCCTTGGTCATTCCGAGATCCGGCCAGAAGACTTTGCGCAGATTGGTTAAGCGCACGGTTTTGCCGCCGGCGTCGAAGTCGACGGCATCCTGATCTTGGGAAATGCCGGCGCTTTCTTTGACTACGTATTGGCCAACCGTCCTTCGTCTGGAACTCATTTACCGAGATAGAGCTTGCGAGCGGTGCGTAGATGGGTGAAGGCTTCTTTCTTTTCGCCTAAAGAATCGAGCACGAGACCGAGGTTGTAATGAGCATCCGCGAAGGCAGGGTCTCGCTCGAGCGCTTCCTTGTAGCAGTGCGCGGCTTCCCGTGGTCGCTTCAAATCTTCGAGCAACACACCTAGATTAAAACATGGCGCGGGATCGCGAGGAGCATATTCCACCGCCGCGCGATAGTGTGTCTCACTTTCTTTGAGCATGCCGGTATCGTGATAGAGCTTGCCTAGATTGAGGTGGGCGTCGGCCAGCTTGGGGTCGAGTTCCAGTGCTCTAACGTAGGCTCGCTTAGCTTCCTCGGTCGAGGTGGCTTCTAACTCGGTGCCAAGGTTAAACCAGTGTTGCGCCGTCAAATTTGTTTTAACCGGCTTCGGCGCGGGCAACTTCACCGTACGCATGACACTGCGAGCGTCGAAATTGAATAAAAACTGGCCCGAGTCGGGCTGCCAGCGAGCCTTGCCGTCCCAAACCACGACCCGGCGACCGTCGGCATAAATCTTTAGACTGGAAAGATGTTGCTCATCCGGAAGTTGTCGCTTCAAGGAAGACAGTATGCGAAGAATTCTTTTTACCGGCACGCGCGATGCGAGTAGGCTCTTGGCGGTTTTCAAAAACAGCAGATCTTGAAAAGTAAACTGAAGGGTTTTTGTTTTGTTTCGCGCCGGGGCGAGAAATCCGGCGCGCACAAAAGAGCGGATCCGGCTATCCGGCAGATTTAAAATATTCGCCACCTCTGTCGTGGAGAAAAGTTTCATTTCTTCGATGAGGAGGCTCGCTTTCGTACTTTTTCAGCTTCGATCGGCTTCGCATGGACCGCCGGCTTTTTCTGTCGTGGTGCATTCTTGCCAAGACTCTCCTTCAGCGCTGCCATCAAATCGATCACCTGACCGCGCCGTGCTACCGGCTGGGTGAGGGTGATTTCTTTGCCTTCGGCTTTTTTATTGACCAGGTTCATGACGCGTTGCGAGTATTCGTCTTCGTACTTGTCCGGTTCGAATTCATCGTTCGACAATTCCTCGATCAGACGAATGGCCAGGCTCGTCTCGGCGTCGGTAATTTTCGCAGATTCCCCTTTGGAAATCTCATCGAAATTGCGCACCTCGCCGGCGAAATACATCGTGTGCATCATCAGGCCATTTCGCGCTGAGCGAACAATGACTAGGTTCTCTTTACCGCGCATAACAAATTTCGCTAACGCGACTTTGCCGACTTGGGTCATGGTATCGGCCAGGAGACGATAGGCCTTTTCACCGCCCTTATCCGGGCCGAGGTAGTAGCTTCGCTCGAAATAGATCGGATCCACTTTTGCAAGCGGAACGAACTCGGAGATCTCGATGGCCTCCGAAGCTTCACCCTCGAGCGCTTTGAGTTCCTCGTCGGTAACTTTAACGTACTGATCCTTGACGAATTCGTACCCCTTGATCAAGTCCTCGCGTTCGACGACCTTATTACATGCCGGACAAAAGCGCTGTTGCCGGATTCGATTGCCGCAGGCCGCATGGAGGAGATTGAAGCTGGGCGCTTCAGACGAAGTCGCCACATAAAGCTTTACCGGGATTGAAACCAAACCAAAGGAAATAGCGCCGGAGCCGATCGAACGTGGGGGCATCAGACCATCCTCCTTGTGTTAGAACGCATTAGAGCGTAGCAAATGGAAGCCTGCCAATCTATAAGTTTATTTAGATCAATTTTAAATCACCCGGATTGTCGGTTAACAATTCCCTTTAATCGTCACGGTGATACGCGACAGTAGCAAATGATGAATTTTTGATCAATCATCGGCACTCCCATTATAGATATCTAATATATATCTGTAATCCGGCCGATGATAAACAACAGGTATTTGCATCTGCACCCCTCGACGGGCCGTGATCCGATCGCCGTTGTCGTCCCAGCGCACGATCGGGCGATGGTACATCGCGATCGGCCTTGAGGTGTGGATTTGGCATGTGGCATAAGGATCTTATAATCTTTTAATCTTGGATCGGAAATTCGCGGCTAGCCCAGTCTGCCCCTCTTGTTCCTACTTTAACTTCTTCGCCCGCGTGTAAGGTCCGGCGTCGAATGCGCTGTCGGGCGCGTCCTTGGTGGCGCCGCCCGCGGCTTTGACGATATCGTACATTCTTTTCAGCGAAGCGATGTCAGCCGGTTCGAAGCTTGCGATGTACGCGCCGTCCCACTGGCTCGCGTAGGCGCGCGCATCTGTGGCGTTCATGTTGGCGGCTTTCTGCAGTATCTCGGCGACCCGCTGCTTGTTTTTGGAACCGTATTCGAGCGCGTTACGCGCGGCGGCAATAAATTTCGCCACCGGCTCCGGGTTCTTAGCGAGATAGTCGCCATACACGATGGTCACTGCGAGGATGGGCGGCGCATTTCCCTTGGTGAGTTTTTTCCACTCGTTGACCACGCTTGCCAACCGCCGGAGTTTGACCTCTTCCATCTGAGCCAGGGTCACGGAGCGGAGCACGCCGGCGTCGATTTCCTTCTGACTCAGAAATTGCGCCAGCTGCGTCTCGTTTCCCGGAGCGATGCTGTATTCATTGGGCTTCAGACCGAAGTTGTGGTCCAGGATGGCAGTGGCGATGGCATGGGTCGCGCTTCCCGCAGGCGACATGCCGATCTTTTTGCCCTTGAGATCACTGACGGCTTTGACCGGCGATCCGTCAAGCACGACGATTTGCGCTTCGGCGATCTGGGTTGCCAGCACGATCTTTACCGGCACGCCGTCGGCGGCGATGCCGATCGAGTTGGTCGACGGCGCGGCAAAGGCGATATCGATGGCGTTGGAGACGATCGCCCGCGTCGGTCCGTTGACCTCGGCAAATTTCACCCATTCAACATTTAGGCCCTGGCTTTCGGCAAACTTCATCTGTTCCATCACTGACCCGAACCCCAAGCTAAAACCGCTGGTCCAGTAGCCGACCTTCATTTTTTGCGCGAACAGTTGGCCGGGAATGAACACCGTCATAGCTAAAACAAATGCCACAACGATCGATTTTGTTGTTTTCATCTTTGCCTCCTGAAGTTAAATGAATGAATTATTCACTGCAGAGACGCAGAGTTCCCAGAGGGTTTGTTCAGGATTCAAATTAGCGCGCGAAGTCGTTGCATGTAGCTTGCCACTGCCGGCTGAGTAATATCCCGCGGCCGTGCCGGTGCGATGTTCACGACTTCTCGGATCGTTCCCGGCCGTGGCGACAGCACCGCTACCTGATCGGCCAGCAGCACCGCTTCCGCGACGTCGTGGGTCACGAAGACCACGGTCATGCGCTTGAGCTTGTATACACGAAGCAGCTCTTCATGCATGAGAGCGCGCGTTTGCGCATCGAGACGGGAGAACGGTTCGTCCATCAGTAGGATGCGCGGCTCGGTCACCAAGCTTCGAGCGAGCGCGACACGACTCCGCATGCCGCCGGAAAGCTGATACGGAAACGCCTCTTCAAAGCCTTCCAACTCGACCAACTGCAGCGCCTGGAGCGCGCGCTGCGCGCGATCCTTTTTGGCGATGGAGCCGGGTTCCAGGGCGAACTCGACGTTGCGAATGGCGCTGCGCCAAGGCAATAGACGATCGTCTTGGAACATGTAGCTGACGGAGCCCCAGTCGTTGAATTCTTCGCTGGCCGCACCGCAGATACAGACCTGGCCGCGGTCGGGCTTCAGAATCCCGGAAATAATGTTGAGCAGCGTGCTCTTGCCTGAGCCGGATGCGCCGATCAACCCGACGATCGCCTGCGGCGCGACCGTGAGATTTACGTTGTTTAGCACCTCGATCGTCTGGTTGCCATTGGCGAAGCTTTTGTCGACGCCGCTCAGCCGGATCGCCGGCGGCGTTTGTTCAGCGTCATTACAAGTTTGCTCGGTGAGTTCAATATGAGTCATCGCAGACCTTCCGAGTTGACTCTGAAGGAGTCATACGGTCGGAAGCCCCGTTGTCATAACTAATGAGTTGTTTTGCGATGCTGGCGCGCGATCATTGCGTTGCCGCATCCTTTTTCCATCGGAACAGATAATTTTCCAGCGGCTTCATCATGCCCATTTCGATGGTTGCCATCATGATCACCAAAGTCAAAGTCCAGGCGAATACCTGGTCGGTTCTGATCAAGTCTGCCGCTTGCCGAAGGCGATATCCGACGCCGCTGGAAGAACCGATCGTTTCGGCGACCAAGGACACGCGCCAGCCAAAACCGAACGCAAGCCTGGCGCCTGAGAAGAAGTAGGGGAGAATGGTCGGCAGGTAAATTTTTGTCATGACCTTCCAGTGCGGCATGCGCAACACCTGAGCGAGCTCGATAAAATCGGCGTTCACCGTGCGCGTCCCTTGCCAGACATTGGTGATGATCAAAGGCATGGCGGTCATGAAGACCACGAATATGGTGGTCGCGTTGGAAATACCGAACCAGATGATGGCGAAGATCGCCCAGATCGCCGACGAGACCGTATTCAGGACTGGAATCACGGGTTCGAAAAACTCGCCGGCGCGCTTGTTCGCTCCAAGCACGATGCCAAACGGCAGGCCGACCAGCGCGGCGACGACGAAACCGACGGCAACCCGCCACAGTGTGATGCCGAGATTGTTCCACAGGTCGCCGTTGCCAGCGATGAGATGAAGAGCGTCCCAGACGCGCCTGGGACCGGGCAATATGTAATGCGGCACCGATAGTGACGACAACCACCAGATAGCGATGACCACGACTACTAAAGCAAGTCGTTGGCCGATCAGATCCAGCCGCAGCCTGCGGGAAAAGTGCTGCGTCACTGACTTATTATCTATCACTTCACTCGAATTTTTCGCCACACAACGACGATACGACTGAAGTTGTAAAGGTTTGATTCATACACTAATTTCGCGGCGATGTCGCCAGTCCCGCTTTGATGTCGAAGTAGTAGCGTAATCTGGCACGATGTTCCTCTCGCTCCGCGGTCGACCAACACAAGAAAGAACGGATCAGTCAAGGAGGAATAATATTTGGTGAGATGGATAAGGAGCCGGTGGCGCACTTCCAGGCGGCTATGGCGGTGAAAACCGTTTCCGACCTCTATCAAAAGTTTTTGAAATTGTTGGATGAGTTAGCTTTCCTGCTTTGCGTATTCGCAGCGCGGGCAGACTTGGGGCGAAGTTCCGGCTAAGACCGGCCAGCCACATTCGGCACAGTTGACAACGGGTTCGCCCAACATGCCTCGGACCATCGTGCCGCAACGCCTGCCACCGCACGGGCCCGTGCCGACTCCGGTTCGTTTGCTTACCTGCTCGAAATTTTTCGCGCCAGCCTGAATGGCTTTGAGCACGGTGCCTTTGCGAATCTTGTTGCACAAGCAAGCGGGTTTGAGATTTTCGATGACCGCCTGCTCTCTGGCTTTTTGCTCTAGCTCGTCGATGGTAAAAATACCTTCCTTTGCGGCGAATTCCCGTCTAGTGTAGCACAAATTTTCCCGAAGCTAATTACTTGGTGCCGATTACCAGCGAAGAGGTGAACGGAAATGGTAGCTCGATTTGCTCGACCTTTGACAGGCCGGCGCCTTCCATCCAAGCTCGAAGTTCATTGAAGCTGTAACAGCGCCCGCCGTCGGTTGTGAGCAGCATGAGCAGGCTAAAGATTGCCCCCACGGCTGGGTTGGCACGGCCGTCGTCGAGGATGTGATCTTTGATAATCATTCGTCCCGATGACTTGAGATTATTGGCCAGCTTCCGGATGAGCGACCGATTATTGTCGTAATCTTCGCCGTGAATAATGTTCGACAGGAAAATGAGATCATAGTCTCCTGGGACGGCGTCTTTCCGATAGTCGCCGGCGATCAAGCGGATTCGGTCATCCATCCCGGCTTCGCGAACAAAGCGTTGGGTGATGTTTAGCGTTGCGGGTAAATCGATAATCGCGGCGCGAAGGTTGGGAAATCTTCTGCACAGCGCGATGGGGTAGGTGGCTGGTCCAGACCCGACGTCGAGCAGTTCGCTGACTGTTTCCCAATTAAGCGTGTTGGCCATCAGGTCCGCGTCACCGCGGGCGTTGACGAGTGAATCCATCGCCTTGATGAAGATCTCGGTTTCGTTGGCATCGTCCTGATACATATTGGGGGACCGCACCGGTTTGCCAGAGCGAATCGCGTCAGGAAGTTTCTCCCAGCAATTCCACAGCGAAGAGTCGAAACGGATCATGCCGCCAACGTAATTGGGCGAGCTAACAAGCAAATAGCGCTTGGAGATATCTGGCAATGAAAAAATGTCCGATTGTTTGTTGAGCAGCTGCAGAGACGTCAGAGCATTGAGCAGCAACTCAGCGGCTTGCGAATTCAGCTTCCGCGATGTGGCGATTGCCTCGGCGCCCAAGGGTGAAGCTTCAAGCGTATCGAAGATGCCCAGTTCGACGGCCGTTTGCACGATCCGGGCTTCGACATGGCCGCTAGCCAGGCTCATGAGATCAGAAAAATTCATGTGAATCCTACGTCTGGTCTTAGGAGTTCGATGAATCGGCTGCCGCTAACGAGACATCGCCTTACCAATAGAAAGATTTCTCGCTCCGCTCGAAAGGATTTCTCCCTTTGGTCGAAATGACACTTTTAACTCGATGGTCTCAAGTGTCATCGCCCAAGAGCAGAGCGACCGAGGAATCAACTTCTTGGGCGGGCGGATTTAGGAACGTCCGCGCTAGAGTTTTTCGATGATGCGGTAACTGCGACTCTTGGGCTTGAGCGGCGCGACGATGCCGTTCTTGACCATCGAGCGAATTTCTCTGTAAGCCGTATCGCGGTCGACTTCGGCGAATTTTTCGTATTCTGCCGTCGAAAATGTCTTGCCGTGACAGTAAGCGTACGCCAGCAGCCGTCGTTGGCGCACGTTGATCTGCGACGTGCCGAATTGGTTCAGCCACCTGAGCGTTGCATCGTCGTAAATCGGCGAATTGCGCAGCGTGACGGAGAAAATAAAACCGTCGGCGGCCAGCTCGGGCGGATGAAGACCGTGGTTTTCCATCTCCTGAAACATGCGCGGTATGCCTTCGCCGATTTCGCGCAGGTAACCGAGATCGGCCAGCACTCGGACAATGAGCGGATTGCGCGAAAAATGAATAGTTTTTTGTTGTCTCAATTGTTCGAGCGTTACCGGCGCGGGCGGTAGACCGGGACTGCGCACGGTGATGTGATCATCGAACATCCACACCTCGATGGAGGTACCGGTCAAGCTATAATCCCGGTGCGCTACCGCGTTGACAAGCGCCTCCTGCCAAGCGAAGGTTGGGTACTCGAGCCGTTCGCGAAAGAAAAGATCGTGCAGTATCGTACGCTCGCGAATATGCTCTTTGATCCGGCCGACCGCTTCGTCAATCAGGCGTACCAGAGGCGCTTCGAAACGAATCCGCTTGACCACGTTGAGCGAGCTGCCGTGCTGCCGTTCCGTGCCTTCGTATTTGACGAAGTCGATGCCGGCGCGCGGGTGCCAGCGCGGCGGGTCTTTGGCGAATAAAAGTAACGCCGCCATATTGGGGCACGGGATCGCGCGGGAGTGATCGAGCAAATGATACGTCTGACTCAACACCGCCTGAGGCTCATGTCCCTGTTGCGCTTTGTCGACAAAACTCTGCATTAGATCGGTGTCGAGATCGAACCAGGTCGCGTTGAGCGCCTGTTGGCGTTCGTAGAAAACATTCTTCTTAGCCTCTTTGAGCGAGTGAATCTGCTCCCCTGCTAATGATGCGGTTTCTGCGGCGATCCGATAAAAGGATCGGCCACCGGCGATTCGATAAATCTCCAATCCGGATGCGACTTCGAACTTGAGGAGCTGCAAATTACCGAGCCGAACTTTTTCGCAAGACGCGCTAAGCTCGGGCCGAATCAGATGCTGCGGCGCTTGGATAAGAGTCTGAAGCTCGTCGTGATTATAGGGTATCCCGGTGACGCTTTTGTCTGGCTCGACGCCAACTAGAACGGTTCCGCCGTCGGCATTGGCCATTCCGGACAGTACCCGCACGATCTCGCGGGCAAGATCTTCTTCATGCTTCTTTTGCCCTAGCCCGCGGCGGTACTCATGCGCGCTGACAAAATCGAGAAATTGGCCGCGCTCCTGTTTGAGGAGCAGTCCGATTTCCTCTGCCTGCATAGCTTCAACTTACGGTCGAGAATTGTAATCTTGCGAAATACTGGCTTCTAGGTTCGGGTATTTTCAACATTACGTTTGCACGTTAGGGGTAAAGAGTAAGGGGTCAGCGGTTTCGGATTGGAAAACGCCTTGCTCCTTACGATATTCCCCCGCCGGCATTAAGCTTGACAATCTCGAGCACCATTTGCGCCGATTGATTAAGGTCTCTCAGATCGAGCCACTCGTTGACCGTATGAATATCGCGCATGCCGGTGGAAAGATTGGCTACCACCAGACCCTTCTGATTGAGCACATTGGCGTCGCAGCCGCCGCCCGTGGCGAGCGTTTTCACTTCCAGTTTCAGACTTCTCGCCGCGGCGTGCACGAGTTTCACAATGGGCGCGCTCTCCGGCACGTCCATGCGGTCATAGTCGCGTTCAATTTTCGCTTCGACCTTAGCACTGTGCCGCTTGCCGTCCAATTCCAGCACATGGCGCGCCGCAGCCTCTTCAAGACAGTGCTGCATATGCTCGGTCTGCCGATTAAGCTTCTCTTCGCTGTGGCTACGTGCTTCGCCTCGCAGAATCACGTGATTGGGTACGATATTCACTGCCATGCCGCCTTCGACGACGCCGATGTTGGCTGTAGTTTCATGATCGATGCGGCCGAGGCGCATCGGCACAATGCCTTCCGCAGCAACTTTGATCGCGTTGATGCCTTTTTCTGGACAGACGCCGGCATGGGCTTCAAGACCATGGACGCGAAATTCCATGCGATTGGCCGCCGGCGCTTTGGTGAATAGAAAACCGACGGAATCACTGTCGAGCACTAGACCCGTACGCGCGCGCAGTTTGCCGACGTCTAGACACTTGGCGCCGATCAGTCCTGCTTCCTCGCAGATCGTGAAAACCACGTCGATGTCACTGCACGGCAGCCGGTTCTCTTTCATCACCCGCATCACCTCGCAGATAATCGCCACGCCGCTCTTGTCATCGCCGCCGAGGACCGTGCGGCCGTTCGTACGCAGAATATCGCCGTCCAGTATCGGCACGATACCTTCACCGGGGACCACCGTGTCCATGTGCGCGGACAGCAGGAGCGCTTGAGCGTTGTGAGTGTTCCCGGAAAAATGGGCGATTAGGTTACCGACATTGCCGCCGACTTTTTCACCGGCGTCGTCGATGAACACGGTCGCGCCAAGCTCTTCCATTTCGCGTTTCAGGCGCATGGCGACGTCATATTCTTTGCGCGAGAGACTATCGATCTTGATGAGTTCTATTAGCAGGTTCTTCAGCCGCTCTTGGTTGATCAAGGTATGCTCACTTTTGGTTTAGAAACAATTCTTTAGTTGCTCTTATATTTTGCCAATGACGGGTTTTCAATCAATAATGCGATCCCCTGTCCGCCGCCGATGCAGGCGCTGCCAATGCCGTAGCGTGCGCCTCGATTCCTTAGTTCTTGCGCTAAGGTCAAGGCAATACGAGTCCCTGTTGCGCCTAGGGGGTGACCGAACGCGATCGCGCCGCCATTGACGTTCACTCGCTCGCGATTTAACTCAAGCTCCTTTTCAACGGCAAGATACTGCGCAGCGAAAGCTTCGTTAATCTCGATCAAGTCCATTTGATCCAGAGTCAACTCCGCCCGCTGCAGCGCAGCCTGAATCGCTGTCACCGGACCGATCCCCATGATGCTGGGATCGCATCCTGTGATGCCCCAGGAGACGATTCGTGCGATAGGCGCTACTCCTCTTTCCCATGCCTTCTCCTCAGTAGTCAGAATAACCGCGGCGGCGCCGTCGCAAATTCCACTGGCGTTTCCTGCGGTCACGATTCCTTCCTCCTTAAAGACGGGCGGAAGAGCGGCTAAACCTTTCAACGTGGTGTCGGGCCGAGGATATTCGTCTTGAATCAGAACGTCATCGATAGGCATAATTTCTTCGCTTAGCCGACCAGATTCTTGGGCAGCGCGAGTTCTCATCTGGCTCTGAAAGGCATACTGATCGGCTTCCGCGCGGGTGATGCTATATTGGGAGGCGAGATTTTCGGCAGTCAGGGCCATGGACAGATTGCAGTAGCTATCGGTGAAAGCGCTCCATAACAAATCTTCCAGTTGCCCTTTGCCTAGTGAAATTCCCCAGCGCGCCCCGCGGATAACATGAGGAGCTTGGCTCATGCTTTCCGCACCGCCCGCCAGCACGGTCTCCGCTTCGCCGAGAAGCAACATCTGGGCGCCGCTAATGATAGACTGAAATCCTGACCCGCAGAGACGGTTTATCGCGAGTGCTGGAGTGGATTGCGCCACGCCGGCGCGTAGGCCGACGTGGCGGGCCAAGTAAATGGCGTCCGAGCTGGTTTGGAGCGCGTTTCCGAAAACAACGTGGTCGATATCCGTCGGTGAAATGCCGGCTCTGGCTATTGTTGCTTGGGCGGCAAAAACTCCGAGATCCGTCGCTGTATGGTCTTTCAAAGCGCCGCCAAACTTTCCGAAGGGTGTCCGCGCCCCGGATAAAATGACACTTATTTTCTCTCGGGATCCGCCCATGAATAGAAGCTAACACGGAAATCTGTGCTGAGGCAATTTAATAGTGGCGGTGGTCTTTGGCGCCGGTAGAAAAATGACCGGCATTCGGTTAAGCATAAAAAGGGGTTGAACTTATGCCATCAGAGATTCGCAAAGTCGGGGTCATTGGAATTGGGCTCATGGGCAGCGGCATTGCGCAGGTCGCCGCAACCCGAGACTTCGATACGTGGGTCGTGGATGTCAGTTTGCAAATCTTGGAGAAGGGAATGCGGCGCATCGGCGAAAGCCTGGAGCGACTCGTGCAAAGTTATGAGAAATCCGGCGGCAAGACCGGAACTCCAGCTGAACAGAAAGGGCACATCCTTACGCGCATCCGAACCTCGACCGATCGAAGCGACCTGTTGGAGTGCGACATACTCATCGAAGCCGTCGTGGAAAACGAGGCCGCGAAAAGAGAGATCATTTCCTCTTTGTCCCGCATGGGCTACCAGAAGACATTGGTTTCCAACACCTCTTCGATTTCCATCACCCGCCTCGCGAGTGTTTACGCGTCTCCGGATCGTTTCATGGGGATGCACTTCATGAATCCGGTGCCGATTCAACCAGGCTGCGAACTCATTCGCGGGCTGCTGACATCGAACGAGACGTGGGAAAAGGTTACCGCCTTCTGCAATGAGTTAGGCAAAGAACCGATCTTTGCCGAGGACAAAGCCGGCTTTGGCGTCAACCGCATGTTTGTTCCCTTCTTGATGGAGGCCGTTAAGGTTGTAGAAGAAGGAATCATGAGCTGCGAAGATGCCGACAAGACCACCCTGTGCCTTGGCCACAAGATGGGCCCAATAACTACTTTAGACTTCGTCGGCTTGGATACGACTCTGGCGATTGCAGACGTTTTGCGGGAGGAAATTGGGCCTAACTACCAGGCCCCGGATTTGCTGCGCAAGCTCGTGGCGGCGGGTTTTTACGGCGCCAAGAATGGCAAGGGATTTTACCTCTGGGAACAAGGAAAAAAGACCAAGGTCAACCCGGCCGTGGCACGCTATCGCCGAGGCCATCTATAGCTCCTGTTTTCCCCGAAGGAAACGGGACTTCGGTTACTTGCCTTCAATCAGCATCAGATCCGGATCTTCGAGGTGCTCGATTACGACATTCAGGAATCGAGCGGCTTCAACGCCATCGATGACGCGATGGTCGAACGCGAGAGAAAGCGGCATGATCTTGCGGATAGCAACCTGAGCGTCTCTGACCACTGGCCGGTCCTGAATCTTGCCAATACCCAGGATGCCCACCTCGGGGTAGTTGATGATGGGCGTGCCATAGCTTGCGCCGATGACGCCGTAATTGGTGATCGTAAAAGTGCTCCCCTTCAGCTCGGCAAGATCAAGCTTGCGTGTGCGCGCCTTTTCCGCTAGCACGCTTATCTCTTTGGCCAGCTCAAGGATATTTTTTTTATCTGCTTGTTTGATGCTGAATACCATCAGGCCATCAGAGGTATCGACTGCAATTCCGATATTGTAATATTTCTTGACGAGGATTTGCTCGGTTTCGTCGTCCAGTGTGGCATTTAAATAGGGATGAGCTCTTAGCGCCGCGAGAGCCGCCTTGATGACAAAGGGGAGGTAAGTTAATCTAATCCCTTTTTCCGCGGCCATTTTCCGTTCTTTCAAACGCACGCTATCTAAATCGGTAATATCCGCGTCTTCCCAAATCGTGACGTCAGGTACACGCTGCCGGGCCTCCTGCATGCGTTTCGCTATCGTTCTGCGCAGCCCGCGCAGCGGGATCCTATCAACGGCGCCATAAGCGTCAGGTTCGGGCGTGCCCTTCACCGCTTGTTTTTCCACGGCGCGCTCTACATCGTCTCTCGTGATTCTGCCGCCGGGCCCGCTGCCATGAAGGTTGGCTAGATCAACTCTGAGCTCTCTAGCCCGGTGGCGCACGGCCGGAGTCGCCAGGATTGCTTTAGGGGCTTCGGATGGCGCCACGAATTCTTCTTGCTCGCCGATAGTTCCCACGACGCTGCCCGGGTCTTTTTTCTCAGGTGGGGGTGGAGTGCTTTCTATACCATCACCGAAGCTTACTAAAACTTGCCCCACTTTGATGATGTCGCCTTCCTTGCCGTGCAGCGAGGTCACTGTTCCCTCATAGGGTGACGGGAGCGTGACGATGGCCTTGTCGGTTTCGATTTCGACCAAATTTTGGTCTTCCTTGACCAAAGCGCCTTCCTGGACCAGCCATCTCACGATCTCGGCTTCGGCGATGCCTTCTCCGATGTCGGGTAGGCGAAACTCTTTGGCCATGCCCCTACTCTGCAAAAGCTGGACTAGAAATTCATCACTCGATCAATTGCGTGAACTACTCTGCCGACGTCGGGCAAATAGAGCTTCTCCAGTTTGGGCAACGGCGTGACGGTGTCAAAGCCGGTCACTCTTTCGACCGGAGCTTCGAGATAGACCAGCGCCATTTCATTGATGCGAGCGACAATTTCTGCACCGACGCCGCAGCTTCGTGGCGCCTCGTGAACGACCACGGCTCTCTTCGTTTTTTTAACCGAATCAATGAGCGTGTTACTATCCAGCGGAGACAGGGTGCGCAGGTCGATGATTTCCGAGCTGATTCCTTTGGCCGCCATCAATTTGGCGGCCTGGAGCGTGACATGCAGCATCGCGCCCCATGCGATCAGGGTGACGTCACTGCCGTCACCTACAACCCTGGCACGATCTAAAGGAATCGAATACTCGTCGTCCGGAACTTCCTCGCGCAGGGCGCGGTAAATTCGCTTCGGTTCCATGAAAATGACCGGGTCCGGATCGCGAATTGCCGAGAGCAACAATCCTTTCGCCTCGTACGGAGTCGAGGGCACGACGACCTTTAGGCCTGGGATATGAACGAAGTGGGCTTCATTGCTGTCCGAGTGGTGCTCCGGCGCGCGAATCCCGCCGCCGTAGGGGATGCGCACGACCAGCGGGCATTGATATCGCCCGCGGGTTCTCGTGCGAATGCGACTTGCGTGGCAAGATAGCTGTTCCAGAGCCGCGAAGCTAAATCCCTCGAATTGAATCTCGGCGATGGGTCTGAGCCCGTAAACTGCCAGTCCGATAGCGAGTCCCACTATGGCAGATTCAGAAACAGGGGTATCCACTACCCGTTTTTCACCAAACTGCTCGATCAAGCCCTGCGTCACCCGAAAAACGCCACCGTCTTTGCCGATGTCTTCGCCTAGTATCAGTACGGAGGGATCGTTCGTCATCTCTTGCTGGAGAGCCAAATTGATGGCTTCGACCATAGTGCGCTTAGCCATTGTGAGCTCCGTTGCCATCGCGCTGCCCGATTTCATTAAGGAAAGCTTCCAGCTGCCTCGCCAGCTCCGCCGGTAGCTCTTGGAAGGTGTGGAGGAAAATATCTTTTGCATCCGCCGCCGGCGTGTTTTCTTGTTCGTTCACCGCTGCCTCGACGCGCTCGCGCGCTTGGGCGGTGACTTTCTGCCCATAGGCTTCGTCCCAAAGCTTCTTCGTCGCCATATATTTTATAAGCCTGTCGATGGGATCTTTGTTCTTCCACTCCGCGACTTCCTCTGTGCTACGATAACGGGTGGCATCATCTGCGGTGGTGTGATCGCCGATTCGGTAGGTTACGGCTTCGATAAGCGTTGGGCCCTTGCCCGCGCGCGCCCGCTTGAGCGCCTCGTCGGTGGCGCTGTAAACGGCGAAGACATCGTTGCCGTCAACTTGAATACCCGGAAATCCGTAGGCGATGGCTTTTTGCGCCAAGGTCTCGGCTGCCGTCTGGCGATGGCGCGGAACCGAAATCGCCCATTGATTGTTTTGGCAGAAAAACACCACGGGCAAAGAGAAAACTCCCGCAGCGTTCAGCCCTTCGTGAAAGTCTCCTTTGGAAGTCGCGCCGTCGCCGAGAAAAACAAGGACAGCGATGTTATCACCTTTGTATTTGGCGCCCCAAGCGACACCAGCCCCAATCGGAATCTGCGTCGCCACCGGGATCGAAATAGGGAAATCGTTTTGTCCCTGCGGAATAATGCTGCCGCGTTCGTCGCCAGACCAGTATTGCAAGATCATTCTGAGCGGCAATCCCCTGACCATGGACGCTCCCGGCTCACGGAAGGAAGGAAACATCCAGTCCGAGGGCTCGAGCGCTAAAGCACTTGCGATCTGGGCGGCCTCTTGACCAAGGATCGAGGCGTAAGTCCCGAGTCGTCCTTCGCGTTGCAGTTTGTAGGCTTTTTCGTCAAAGACGCGCGCGAGAATCATCCATTCGTAGAGGCTACGGATTTGCGCGTCGGAGAGGGGCGGTCGCAGTTCTTCGTCACAAACGCCGTGCTCGTCCAGGATCTGCAGCCGTTCGACGTTGAAGTCCTTGATGGTTTTTCTAGGCATGGTCGTCTGGTCTGCGGCTCACGTCATGGCCCTGCAAATCCATTCGAGTTCATCTTAGCACCCGAGGCATTGTTTGTGAACTATGTTTCGGCCCATGTTTTTCTGCTATAATTTTCCTAGGTCATTGTTTTGTTGCTGAGAAAGGGACTCAACGTGGAAGCTACGCGAAGCCGAGAGTCGCCGATTTCTCCTTCACACAGACAGTCAAGCCTGGGCAATCCCTTCGATTCCTCCTTCAGGCCGTGCGGCATTATCGTTTTCACTTATTGCGCCAAAGAATTTGTCCTCATGGGTTCTCGTGCCACGGGAGACAAAAATGTCAGGATGTGTGATGTTCACGGGGTCGCGCCACCGGGTCACGCGCAACCGGCGTTCTCACGCCCCGTTTCTCGGAGGTCATCATGAAACACCCCGTCATCGTTAGCGCCGCACGCACCCCGATCGGAAGCTTGCAGGGAAAGCTGAGTGGGCTCTCCGCCACCCGGCTAGGGAGTATCGTAATCCAAGAAGTTTTGAAAAGAGCTCAGCTGCAAGAGGCTCAGGTCGAAGAGGTGATCATGGGGAATGTCCTGGCAGCGGGCCTGGGCCAAGCCCCCGCGCGGCAAGCCGCTCTCGGAGCCGGACTTCCTCACGAAATAAGCTGTATGACGATCAACAAAGTCTGCGGCTCGGGATTAAAGGCTGTCATGTGCGCCGCTCAAGCGATTATGGCGGGCGATGTCGATATCGTCGTCGCGGGTGGAATGGAAAGTATGAGCAATGCACCTTATCTCTTGATGAAGGCGCGCGCCGGCTATCGTATGGGCTCAGGAGAACTTGTCGATAGTATGATCCATGACGGGCTGTGGGACGCCTATAATCAGTTTCATATGGGAGCAGCCGGGGAGATATGCGCACGTACGCTTGAGATCAGCAGGGCGGAGCAAGACGAATTCGCAATCGCGAGTTACCAACGAGCACTAAAGGCGCAGGCTCAAGAGGATTTTAAGCGGGAGCTTGTCTCGGTAAGCGTGCCGAGCGAGTCCCTGGAGAATACAGTGATCTCAGCAGACGAAGAGCCGAAGCGCGTCAATTTCGCCAAACTGTCGCAGTTGAAACCAGCGTTTGAAAGTAATGGCAGTATTACCGCGGGGAACGCGTCTTCGATCAGCGATGGCGCGGCAGCCGTTGTGGTTATGTCGGAAGAGAAAGCGCGGGCTCTGGGGCTCAAACCGATGGCGAAAATCATCGGTTACACAGCCTACGGCACTGAGCCGGCATGGTTCACGACCGCGCCGGCAAAAGCGATCTTGTCCCTGCTGCAGCGGACGGGTCGAAGCGTCGCCTCCGTGGACTTGTTCGAAATTAATGAAGCTTTCGCGGTATGCTCCATTGCCGTCAATCGAGAACTGGGTCTGGATCCCGGCAAGGTTAACGTCAGAGGGGGCGCCATCGCGTTGGGGCATCCCCTCGGAGCGAGCGGGGCACGAATTCTCACCACCCTGCTTCACGCCCTTGAGGACTTAGATCTCAGGCGCGGCGTTGCGAGCCTGTGCATCGGCGGTGGAGAGGCGATAGCGATGATGGTAGAGCGGTAAGAACTAGTTTCGAGTTTGGAGTTTCGAGGTTCAGGATAGTTCGGAACTCGAAACCCGAGGCCCGGGACTCGGAACTGTCCAATGGATTTCGAGCTGACCGAAGAACAACTGCTGGTCAAAGAGATGGCGGCAAGCTTCGCCGAGAAAGAGGTGAAGCCTTTGGCAAGCCGGATGGATCGCGAGGCCGCCTATCCTGCCGAGCTGGTTCATCGTCTCGGCGAGATGGGATTTCTGGGGATGTTGGTGCCGGAGGAGTTCGGCGGCGCCGGCATGGATGTCATTTCCTACGTGCTCGCCATGGAGGAGATTTCAAAGGTTTGGGCTTCGCTTGGCGTGATCGTAAGCGTTAACAATTCCCTGGTGTGCGCGCCTTTGCTCAAGTTCGGCAGCGAAGCACAGAAAAAAAAATATCTGGCGCCGCTTGCCCGGGGCGAGCGTCTAGGTTGCTACGCGCTCACGGAACCGGGCGCAGGCTCGGATGCTGGGGCCATTCAGACACACGCGGTCAAATCTGACGGGTCTTACGTGATCAACGGCAGCAAAGTCTTCATCACTCATGGAAAGTATGCCGACCTTGCTATCGTCTTCGCCGTAACTGATCCTTCCCTGGGCAAACATGGAATCTCCGCCTTTGTCGTGGAGAAAAACACTCCAGGTTTTACGGTCGGCCGGCTCGAGGACAAACTGGGGCTTCGCTCTTCCGACACGGCGGAGCTCTTGTTCCACGATTGCCGTGTACCGAGCGACAATCTTCTAGGTCACGAGAACGATGGATTCAAGATCGCTCTGTCAAGCCTCGACGGCGGCAGGATCGGTATCGCCGCCCAAGCGTTGGGTATTGCGCAAGGCTGTCTGGAGGAGTCCGTGGCGCATGCCAAGCAGCGCCATCAATTCGGCCATGCCATAGGCGAGTTTCAAGCCATTCAATGGATGCTCGCCGACATGGCCACCGAGATCGACGCAGCGCGGCTGTTGACCTATCGCGCGGCGTGGCTGCTGGAAAATCACCGGTCGGTCACCAAGGAAGCGGCGATGGCCAAGCTGTTTGCCTCGGAAGCGGCTAATCGCATTGCTTACAGAGGGATCCAGATCTTCGGCGGCTACGGCTTTACAAAGGAATTTGCCGTCGAGCGGTTTTTCCGCGACGCCCGTATCACGACGCTATACGAAGGGACCGCGGAAATTCAACGCTGGGTGATTGCGCGCCGGCTGATCCATGGAGACGAGGCCCATGAGATCCGCTGAGAAGCGTTTTAGAAATCTCTCCAACATTGAGATCGAAAGGGTCTACTACCCCGAAAATATAGGCGATCTGAATTACGAGCGTGACTTAGGCGCGCCCGGAGAGTTCCCCTTTACCCGCGGTATCTATCCCACCATGTACCGGGGCCGCCTCTGGACGATGCGCCAGTTTGCCGGCTTCGGAACAGCGGAACAGAGTAACGCTCGCTACCATTATCTGCTCAAACAAGGAAACATGGGACTCTCAGTTGCTTTCGACATGCCCACGCTCATGGGCTACGATTCCGATGATCCGAAATCCCGCGGCGAGGTGGGCCGCTGCGGCGTCGCGATTGATTCGTTGTCCGACATGAAAACGCTTTTCCGCGGTATCTCTCTCGACCAAGTGAGCGTTTCCATGACGATCAACGGTCCCGCTATCGTTCTCTTCGCCATGTATCTGGTGGTTGCCGAGCGCCAAGGAGTCAAATTCCAAGATCTTCAGGGAACGCTCCAGAACGATATCCTGAAGGAATATATCGCGCAGAAAGAATGGATCTCGCCGCCGGCTCCTTCGCTCAAGATCGTTAACGACATCATTCGCTTTTGCGTCGAATCGGCGCCGCGCTATCATCCGGTAAGCATCAGCGGCTACCACATCCGCGAGGCTGGTGCTACGGCCGTGCAAGAGCTTGCCTTTACCCTCTATGACGGATTGACCTATGTAAGCTCCTCCATCGAAGCCGGCTTGAAGGTCGATGATTTTGCTCCCCGACTTTCTTTTTTCTTCAACGCGCACAACGACTTTTTTGAGGAGATCGCCAAGTATCGAGCGGCGCGGCGCGTGTGGGCCCACGAGATGAAGCAACGATTTAATCCGGCAAACCCCGCCTCGCTGGCTCTGCGCTTTCATACCCAAACCGCCGGCTGTGCGCTCGCTGCGCAACAACCCTATAACAATATCGTGAGGGTAACGCTCCAAGCGCTTGCGGCCGTGCTCGGGGGGACCCAGTCACTTCACACCAATTCTTTGGACGAAACATTGGCGCTCCCAACCGAAGAGGCAGTGAAGATTGCTCTTCGCACACAGCAGATTCTCGCGCACGAATCCGGCGTCATTCACACGGTGGATCCGCTGGGCGGTTCCTACTACGTTGAATCGTTAACCAACCGGATGGAAGCCGAGGCGAAAGCCTATTTTGACAAGCTTGATGAAATGGGCGGCATGGTTCAGGCGATCGAGCGTGGCTTTCCTCAGGCAGAAATCCATCGCGCCGCCCTGGCCTATCAGAGAGAAGTGGATCATGGCGATCGTGTCATCGTCGGGGTCAATGGGTTTACTGA
Source organism: Verrucomicrobiia bacterium (assembly GCA_035637295.1). GTDB lineage: Bacteria > Desulfobacterota > Binatia > UBA9968 > UBA9968 > DP-20. Next base: position 14,432 of record DASPXM010000040.1, on the reverse strand, counting down.
GCCGGAGGAGCAGCGGGTACGGATCTTGAAAATCAAAGGAGGTGTGGAGAAAAAGCAAGTCCAGCGGCTCAGACAGCGCAAGAAAACTCGCAATGGCAAAGCAGTCGTCTCGGCACTGGAGGAGCTCGCAAGGGCAGCACAGTCCAACGGTCATCTCGTGCCGGCAGTCATGAACGCGGTGCGCGCCGAAGCCACCGTGGGCGAGATCTGCGATGTGTTTCGAAAAGTTTTCGGCGAGTATCGAGAAGTGGCAAGCTTATGAAGAACCTATCATTCCAACGCTCCAGTGCTCCAAACGCCGTGTGGCATAATGAAGGGTAAAGCGAAAAATCTGTTAGATAAGAAGCTCCGCGTTCTGGTCGCCAAGGTGGGTCTTGATGGTCATGACCGCGGCGTCAAGATTGTTGCGCGGGCGCTGCGCGATGCCGGCATCGAAGTGATCTACTTGGGTATTCACAACACACCGGCTGAGATCGCCAGCGCGGCGCTACAGGAAGACGTGGACGCGATCGGACTCTCCGTCCATTCCGCGGCTCACATGACGTTGTTCGGCGAAGTGATGAAGCTGCTTAAAAAAAACAAGGCTCAAGGTATTGTCGTCTTCGGCGGCGGCATCGTGCCGGATGAGGACATCGACAAGCTTAAAACACTTGGGGTCAAGGAGATTTTTACCCCTGGCGTACCGCTGGATGAAATTGTGAAGTTTGTAAAAGCAGTCCCGCAAATGAGGCAGGGGAAAAATCGGCAACAGGCACAGAGCCATAGCTGAGCGCCGTAAGGGAAGATTAGGTAGCAAGACGGCAGGAGCGGAAATTCAGGTGGACTTCGAGTTAACCGAAGAACAGAAGCTTCTAAGGCAAACGGTTTACGAGTTTGCCGAGAAGGAAATTCTCCCCGGGGCCTCGGCGCGCGACGAAGCGGCACGATTCCCAAGCGAGCTTATTCCCAAGATGGCCGTGCTCGGTCTCATGGGCATCCATATTCCGCAAGAGTACGGTGGCGCGGGGCTTGATGCCTTAAGCGCGGCCATCATCATTGAGGAGATTGCTCGGGTTGACGCTGCGGTTGCTCTGACAGTCGCATCGCATAATTCGCTCTGCAGCGAGCATATCCTCATCATCGGCAACGAAGCGCAAAAGAGACAGTTCCTGCCCCCTTTGGCCCGCGGTGAGCAGCTCGGTGCGTGGGCGTTAACCGAGCCAAGCGCCGGCTCCGATGCGGCTGCCCTTAAGACCCGAGCAACGCTCGAAGACAATCGTTGGGTTCTCAATGGCGAGAAGCAGTTCACCACTCAAGGCTCGCTGGCAGGTGTCTACGTGATTATGGCATCTACAGATTCTTCTAGGGGAAAGAACGGGATTTCGGCTTTCGTTGTCGAGCGCAGCTCGCCGGGCTTGAGCGCCGGCAAGCCGGAAAACAAGCTTGGCGTGCGTGCGTCGGATACGGCGGGGCTGCAGATTGAAAATCTGCGGGTGCCCAAGGAAAATCTTCTCGGCGAACTCCACGGTGCGTTCAAAGATGTCCTGCGGGTGCTGCAAGGCGGCCGCATCGGCATCGGCGCCATGGCGGTCGGTATCGCGCGCGCCGCCTTTGAAGCCTCGCTAAACTACGCCAGGGAACGAAAACAGTTCGGCAAGCCGATAGCCGAATATGAAGCGATTCAGTGGATGCTTGCCGACATGGCGACGGAGATCGATGCCGCGCGTCTATTAGTCCATCGTGCTGCGCGTTTAAAAGACGGCGGGGAGCTTTTCTCCAAGGCAGCATCTGAGGCCAAGCTCTACGCTTCTGAAACCGCCACGCGCGCAGCTGCCAAAGCCGTCCAAATCCACGGCGGCTATGGTTATCTCAAAGACTATCCGGTGGAGCGCTATTTTCGCGATGCCAAGCTCTGCGAGATCGGCGAGGGGACCTCGGAGGTGCAACGCATGATTATCGCGAAAGAGCTGTTGAAATGACAAGAAGCCATCAGCAGTCAGCGAAGAATTCGGCTGGCTACTTAAGCATCGGGCCTCCTAAGAAGGAGGTTGTTGACTCAAAGACCTCTTGCTGAAAGCTGACAGCCTGATGGCTGAAACCAATCTTATGAGCCTCACGCGACGGATTGTAGCCGGCGACATGCGCGCGCTGGCCTCAGCGATGACGCTGATCGAAAGCGGCGATCCTAAGGCGAGGACCGTCATTAAAGCGATCTACCCGCACACCGGCAAAGCTCACGTCATCGGCGTGACGGGCGCGGCGGGAACAGGAAAGAGTAGCCTCATTGATCGCCTGACTGCTGAGTACCGGCAGCACGAAAAGAGAGTGGGCATTCTTGCGGTAGACCCAAGCAGCCTTTTCTCAAGCGGCGCCTTGCTCGGAGACCGGGTACGGATGCGCGATCATTTCCTCGACGCTGGTGTTTTTATACGCAGCTTTGCAACTCGAGGCAGCGCCGGCGGACTGTCAGCCGCCGTTCGGGACGCCGTTCATCTCCTCGATGGCGCGGGGAAGGACATCATCATCGTTGAGACCATCGGCGTCGGGCAGGACGAGCTTGAGATCGCCGCACTCGCTCATACCGTCGTTGTGGTGCTGATGCCTGAGATTGGTGATGAGGTGCAAGGGATGAAAGCCGGCATTGCCGAGGTCGCCGATATTCTCGCCGTGAACAAGACCGATCTTCCCGGAGCCGAGCAAGCTATTCAGCAGCTCGAAGCGTTATTCGGCGATGGCAATATCCCCATCGTGCCGACTTCCGCGGTGAAAAATGAAGGCATTCATTTGCTGGTAAACAACATCGATGAGCACAGGGTGAAGAGTGTCGGCAACGGGAGCTACTGGAGAAAACGAGTTAAGCTTTGCCGGCAGGAATTGCTGGCGCTATTAGGCGATCGAGTTTTTGTCCAGCTGGCAAAGAAAGTAGGTGATGAAGCGCTGGACAGGCAGGCAGAGCGCATTGCTGAGCGACGAATCGATCCCTACAGCGTCGTAGAGGAGCTGGCGAAAAAGGCTGGGTTGTAAGAGCCACACCATGGAACGATTCGAATTTGGCGGCGAGATCGTTTGGCAACCGACGCCCGAGTACTTGGAGCGGAGCCGGCTAAAACCGTTCCTCGAGCGCCATGGGATTGCGTCTTTCGATGACTTGATACGCCGTTCGACACAGGATCTCGAGTGGTTCTGGGCCGCAGTGCTAAACGAGCTCCAGATCGAGTTCTATCAGCCGTATTCCAAAATTCTCGATACCTCCCGTGGCATCCCGTGGACACGCTGGTGCGTGGACGGCAAGTTAAACATCGTCCACAACTGTTTGGACAAGCGAATAGGCGAACCCACAGAGGAGCGCGTCGCGGTTCGTTGGGAGGCGGAGGAAGGCACGAAACGGGCACTTACCTATGCCGAGCTGTATCGTGAGGTCAATCGTCTCGCTAATGCGTTGCGGGACTTGGGAGTTACGAAAGGCGACGTGGTCGCACTTTACATGCCGATGGTGCCGGAGATCGCTGTAGCTCTGTTGGCCGTTGTAAAGATCGGTGCCATTGTGCTGCCGCTCTTTTCGGGCTATGGCGCCGACGCGCTCAGCACCCGCCTTGCCGACGCTGAAGCCAAAGCGATCATCACCTGCGACGGCTTTTACCGCCGCGGCCATATTGTACCGATGAAGCCCGTTGCCGACGCTGGTATCGCAAACGTCGGTTCCATCCGTCATGCCATCGTTCTCAAGCGTGTAGGAATTGGTATTCCCTGGGTGCCGGGTCGCGATCTCTGGTGGCATGAGCTGTTAGCAGGACAGTCGCACTATGCGACCACGGAACGTACCGATGCCGAAGATCCGCTCATGATCATCTACACCTCCGGAACTACAGGAAAACCGAAAGGCGCAGTGCACAGCCACTGCGGTTTTCCGATCAAAGCGGCTCAGGACATTGCCTTTGGCTTGGACCTGCGGGAGTCCGACACGCTCTACTGGGTCACCGACATGGGTTGGATGATGGGGCCGTGGGAAGTCTTCGGCACGACACTGCTCGGCGCGACGATGCTTTTTTACGACGGCGCGCTCGATTATCCCGCGCCGGATCGGCTCTGGTCGCTGGTGGAGCATCATCGGGTGACTATTCTTGGCGTCTCGCCGACGCTGGTGCGCGCGCTCATGCGCCATGGCGACGAGCACTTAAACGGCCGCGATCTCTCCACGTTGCGTCTTCTCGGCTCCACCGGCGAGCCGTGGAATCCCGACCCGTGGCGCTGGTTTTTTGAAAAAGTTGGCAAAAGCCGCCTGCCGATCATCAATTACTCCGGCGGCACGGAAATCTCCGGCGGCATTGTCATGGGAAACGTGCTGACGCCGCTAAAACCCTGTGCCTTTGCAGGACCAGTGCCGGGCATGGCCGCCGACGTCGTCGATGATCACGGCCGTTCCGTGCGCAATCAAGTTGGTGAGCTTGTTCTCCGCAAGCCCTGGATCGGTATGACGCGCGGCTTCTGGAAAGATCCCGAGCGCTATATTCAAACTTACTGGTCACGGTTTACCGATCTCTGGGTCCACGGCGACTGGGCCGCCATCGATCCCGATGGGCTCTGGTACATTCTCGGCCGTTCCGATGACACGATCAAAGTTGCCGGCAAACGCGTCGGTCCCGCCGAGATAGAATCGGTGTTGGTCGGTCACGCGGCGGTGAGTGAGGCGGCTGCGATCGGTATTCCCGATCCAGTTCGAGGAGAAGCCGTGATCTGTTTTTGCGTTCTGAAGCCCGGAGAGTGCGGCGATGAATCTCTGGCTGAGGCGCTGAAAGAAAAAGTGGCTCATGCCCTCGGCAAGCCGCTTAAGCCGGAGGCCGTGAGATTCGTCAGCGATCTACCCAAAACGCGCAATGCCAAGGTGATGCGGCGCGTGATTCGCGCCGGCTATTTGGGCGAAGAACCGGGTGATTTATCCGCGCTGGAAAATCCCCAAGCCATCGAGGAGATTCGACGCGCCGTGTCTCTGATGGCCCAACGGAGGTGATCGTATGGCGGAGATCCTGCCCAGCGTGCTCGCAGCGTTGGCCGCACTCCGCCGGTGTTCGAGAGAGGCTACCTCGTCGGCTCGTTAGCGAGAGCGCGCGTTTTCAGAAAACCATGGAAACACCGGATGTAGTGGATCTTACCGTTGGCGCCCTTCTTGAACCGCCACTGCCCCAGAAGAAGAAGTGGATCAGGTAGTCAGGTTGCTGAAGTCTTGACGACGGGCTTATTCGACTATCCGTCGGCGTCGAAGATATGGAAGATCTCATTGCCGATCTGGAAATACGCGTTGGGCGGATAGGCAGGGATGATCCAAAGTTCAATGTTGAATGTTGATAGCGCGGACCGTGTTGAACTTTGAACTTTGAACCTTGAACTTTGAACAGAGAGTCTATGTTCATTCAGTTGGACTCTTACGAAGTGGGTGCCGAGCGCGGCTTTTTGCCTAGGCCGGACCCTCTGGATTGCTTGCCCAAGGAGTTCGCTGCTTGGGAAGAAATAGGGAGTGAGTTGCCGAAGCTGATGCTGACCGGCAGGATTCGAAGCTTTATTAGACAACTGCCGCTGCTTGACGTCGCGAGACTTGGTCATGATCGGGAAAGAAAGAAAGCTATGGTGATTCTTTCTTTCATTGGCCATGCCTATGTCTGGGGAGAAAAGGAAACGGTTAGTTTGCTTCCATCATCCCTGGCCGTGCCGTGGCATCAGGTGGCGCGGATGCTCGGGCGCCCGCCGGTGCTCTCCTACGCTTCCTACGTGCTCGACAACTGGAGAAGAGTCGATAGCCATAATCCGATCGAGGTTGGCAATATTGTCCTGCTGCAGAATTTTCTCGGCGGTCAGGATGAAGAGTGGTTTGTGCTCATCCATGTGGCTATCGAAGCCGCCGCGGGTGCGGCGCTTGAGGCCATTGTCGCAGCTCAGCGGGCAGTCGTGGATGAAGAGCCGGAGCGCGTTGCCGACTCCTTGGCAACTATTGCCAGAGCCGTCGAGGCAATGAACAAAATCCTCTTGCGCATGCCGGAGCGCTGCGACCCTTACGTTTATTTCCGTCGTGTAAGGCCCTACATCCATGGCTGGGCCAATCAGCCGAGCATTCCGTCAGGGGTAGTCTACGAAGGAGTCGAGGACTATGCGGGTAAGGCGCAAAAGTTCCGTGGCGAAACCGGCGCGCAGAGTTCGATTATTCCCGCCCTCGACGCCGTACTTGGTTTGACGCACGCCGAAGATATGTTGCGCAGTTACTTAAACGAAATGCGTGACTACATGCCCCCCGGACACAGGGCATTTATAGAAGCAGTGGAGGCAGGACCTTCAGTGCGCCAGTATGTCATGCGTCACAGGAAGGCGCGGCCGACGCTGCGCGACGCCTACAATGCCGCCATCGACGGGGTTTGCCGTTTCCGTTCCACCCATCTGGAATACGCGCACAGCTATATTAACAAGCAAAGCCGAGCAGATGCTCGCAATCCCAACTCCATAGGGACCGGCGGCACGCCGTTTATCCCCTACTTAACGAAGCATCGGAATGAAACAAAGTCACACCGGATTGCGTGAAGAAGTCGAAAAACAGTCGTGCCCCCGTGGCGCTCGAGGAAACTCCAGAAGTGGTCCTAACCATTTTGTTCAACAAACGATATCGACGGCGATCGCGACTTCTTCGTCTTTCCGCTCGGCGAGATAGCGTAACATGTCGCCCTTGGTGACAAGCCCGACGAGTCGTTCTCCCTGGACTACCGGCAGGCAGCCAAGCTTCTTTTCCATCATCAAGCGCGCGGCAGCTCGGATCGAGGTATCGGCGCGAACCGAGAATACATGCTTACTCATCGCGTCCTCGATCTTGATCGAATTTACAAATTCTCGCTGTTCGGCGGGACGAAGATGCAAAGCCTTGGCGAATGTAGAATGGAAAAGATCCGCTTGGCTCAACACGCCGACTAGACGTTCTCCATCCAGAATCGGTACATGCCGGACCCGTCCACCGGTCATGACTTCCTCCGCGAGACTCAGTCTGTCATCTTTTTGCAGAGTGATTGGCGAACTCATCATGATGTCCCGAACGCTAGGTTCCGCCTCATAATGCATAACGCCCCCCTTCGGCGAAAAATCTTGTGCCTTTACTTGTTCATCCGAACCCATCAATTCGCTTCAGTTCACTGCGCGTGAAACCTTCATCGCGCTCGCCGTTGCTTCACGGAGCCCACGTCATCGGGGAAAAAAGCGGACTCCGGCCCACAAGCCCCGCAATCGCGTCGATCTCATCCTTATCGAACCAGACACCGCCGCAGGACTGGCAGCGATCGAGGGAAAGTTTCATGAACATATAGCTTTCCAGTCTGCCGTGGCATTTCGGACAATGTAGCTCGGGTACCTCGCCTTCCGGCCTGTCGACCTTTTTGAGCTCTTGTTTGAGTTTCGCCATCAGCTCCTGGTCCTTGGCCGCGAAATAGATATCCTCTTTGGCGCGCTCGAGCAGCTTTATGAATTCGCCGAAACGATCCTTTTCGCTTTCCATACTTATTCCCTCCTTATCGCATCGCGAAAGCATTTGGCTTCATTTGATAGGTCGAAAACCTTCGATGTCGAGAATGGATCCGATGCGTCGCCGCTTTGGTTTGATGATCACTTGAACGCGGGCGCCAATACTTATCTGATCGGGGCCAGTGACATCGAGCAAATAATGGAGCAGCATCGTGGTGGCGCCGTCTAGTTGCACGAGCGCCAAAGCTTGGGGGCGACGTAGCGGTCTACGATCACGGTCAACGTGGCAAATGGTGTAACTAACGAGCCGGCCAGTTGGTTTGACCTCCACTTGATCGATGAGTGCGCCCAAACAACGTTCGCAAAAGGATCGCGCCGGCAGATAAACCTGCTTGCAAGGCCGGCAACGGGTGCCGATGAGCTTGCCGCGCTGCTTGAGTGCATCGAAAAAGATCTGGCCGCCGACGCCGGCGGTATACAACGATGTAAGCGGGATTGCTCCTGACCATGCGGTATGATCGTGTTTTCGCGCTGATACTCTCATCCCACCTCTTTGTTTAGGCTATCGGGTTCCCAATAGGAGATGTCAGTTACACTTCCCCGCCGCTGTGACGGCGTTCGCCACACCGCCCGCACCGGCATGCCAACTCGCACTTGTTTCAGTGGCGCCTTCTTGACTAGATGCAGGATGCCCATGCCGGGCGAAGCGCCATCAATTTCGATCACCGCCGGGATCTGCGGTTGCTTCAAGCGCCGTACTTCCCAGGTGACGTAGCAAAGAGAAAAGGTGAGAATCCTGCCAGTATCCTTCACGTAAACCCATTCATCGGTCGGACGAAAGCAGCGTTCGCAAAACATGCGCGGCGGAATCATGATCCTTTGACAGCCATTGCAGCTGCGAGCGATCAGCCGCCCGTTTCTGAGTTCTTCGAGATAGCGACCTATGGCTTCGCCGGTATCCCAACAGTAGCGCAGTTTCGGCACATACGAAGTCATGAAAATTTTGCCGCGTTTCAATTCGCCTTTGTCGAGCGGCGTGCCGGGATATTTATCACTCATAGCTTCATCCGATGTCCTTCGTGGGTTCAAGATTGGAGAGGGGCGAGGGACATTGAACTTCGAACATTGAACCTTGAACGCGTTTTGTTCATTGCGGTTTTTTCGTCCCCATCACGACAACTGTCCCAACCTGCATTAGATCTCCCCAGGCCTGGGCCACGCCGCGCTCGGGCTTGCCCGGTACTTGGCGCTTTCCTGCTTCGCCACGCAGCTGCCAGAAGAGCTCGCAAAGCTTCATCGTGCCCGCCGCCGCGATCGGATTGCCGACTCCGAGGAGACCGCCTGATGGAGTCACGGGCAGGTCGCCGTTGCGATCAAAGACGCCGTCCGCGAGCAGTTTCGGTGCTTGCCCTTTCGGCGCGAGTTGCAAACCTTCGAGGTGATGCAGTTCCTTGTAGGCGAAAGGATCGTATGGCTCGGCGATATTGATTTCCTTTCGCGGCTCTTTGACGCCGGCCATCCGGTAGGCCATCCAGGCTGCCTTCTCGACATACTCAGGATAGGCAAGATCACGGTTCGTCCAATAGGCGGTATCGAGACACCAGCCGACGCCCTGGATCCAGATCGGCTTATCTGTGACGCGTCGGGCGACTTCCTCCGAAGCGAGCACGACCGCTGCGGCACCGTCACTGGTCGGACTCACCATTAGCCGGTGCACCGGCCATGCCATGATTTCCGAAGCCAAAACGTCTTCCACCGTAAGTTTGGCACCGAGCTGAGCAGCCGGATGGTTCAGGGCGTTGCGTTTGTTTTTTACCGAGACGCGCGCGATCTCTTCAACGGTGATGCCGTACGTTTCCATGTAGCGGGTCTGTTCCAGAGCAAAGATCCAGAGCAGATTGGGTTTCAAGGGCTGTTCGGTGATGGGATCAAAGATCGTCAGAAACGCTGCCTGAGGATGCGGTTGGCAAGTCGACATCTTTTCTTCGCAGACGACAACGGCGGTGTCGAACATTCCGGAGGCGACCTGAACCCAAGCTTGAGCGACTGCGTACACACCAGTGCCGCCGCCGACGTAACATCGAAGAAACGGTTTTCGCCATCCGCCGCAGCCGTCGGAGAGATACTCACTTTTCATGTGCACCCCGTCGAAAGCGTCCGGCGCGCTACCGAGAACGACGCAGTCGACCTGCTTGAGCTTAAGTTGATTTGAAGCGAGAGCGGATTGGACCGCCAACCAGGCAAGCTCCTTCGGAGTTTCAAGCGCGCGGTGCATGAACTTAGTCATGCCAGCGCCAATGACGGCCACTCTTCGCCTAGACATGAGGAGGTTCCGATCCGAGTATGACGACTGCGCCGCTCGTCGTGGGTACGCCGCGCCACGATTGCGCCAGGCCGATTTTCGCCCGTGACAACTGGCGCTCGCCAGCCTGACCGCGTAGCTGCAGAACCAGTTCGACGATACGGTACAGCCCGCTGGCTTCCAACGGGAGACCCATACCTAACGCCCCACCAGAAACGTTAACCGGAATTCTACCCTCGGGCCGGGTTTCGCCCGTTTCAATTGCCCGGCCGGCCTTGACGGGGTCGTCGTAGAGGCCGAGCGCAATCACATGTTGCAGCTCCTTGTAGGCATAGGTATCGTCGACTTCAAAAAAATCGATCTTACCGGGATCCTTAATACCCGCTTGACGGTAGGCCGCTTGCGCTGCAAGGCGGGCATATTCAGCGTTGCTCCAGTGGCGCGATTCTAGAGTCGGACTGTCACTGGCGAAGCTCGTACCCAAGATCCACGCGGGTTGGTTGCGAGCCTTGCTCGCCCCTGCTTCGTTGGCTAAGACGACAACCACACAGCCATCGGCGTTCTTGGCCAGCTCTTTTTCACGCAGCGGATAACAGAGGTAAGGCGCTAATTCGGTTGTCGGGTCTGTCTCTAGGGGGTACGCCGCTAGCGGATTACGGCGTGCGTTGAGCCGGTTCTTGATCACCACCTCCGCGCAGTGTGACACAGTGATGCCGGTTTGAGTAAGAAACCGGTTCATTTCCAGAGCGGCAATGGCATGAGGAGAAAAATCCAAGGGCCGGTTGTAAACCGGGTCCAATGCGTAGTCGAGGAGCCAGTCGGGAGTCAAAATGTTGGAAGCTTTGCTGTGCGCCTCGACGACGACCGTTTCCGCGATCCCGGAGCGGATTTGCATCAGCGCATCGGCGATACCGTGGAGCCCATCCTGTGTTAGGGTGTGCATCGGCTTCTGCACGGCGCCAAGTTGATCCGGGGTGTACTCGTCGAAAATCGATATGCCTTCGTTGAGGTCTTCGGCACAGGTGACAAATGAATCAATCGCGGTAAAGCGAATGCCGGCGTCGGCGTAGGCTTTTTGCGCCGCTTCGAAGACGAGTTCTTTAAATGAACAGAGTGGCGTGGCCGGCTGGAGTTTTGTAAAGCCGATGCCAATGATGGCGACCCGTTCTGACATGATGGGCCTCAGGCTACTTTTACCGTAGCCTTCTGTGGCTCTTCTGCCCGTGCTCTGAGCTCCCTCTTGAGGACTTTTCCCGCGGGATTTCGCGGTAGCGCGTCGATAAACTCGATATATCGTGGCGCTTTGTAAGCCGCCATGCGCTCGCGCGCATAATCGATCAGCTCCTGTTGGCTAATCGACTGGCCTTGTTTCAAGACGACAAAAGCCTTGACGGCCTCACCGCAAAGGTGATCTGCGATTCCGACCACGCCAATTTCGCTGAGGCTTGGGTGCTGGAGCAAGACCTCCTCAACTTCGCGCGGCCAAACCTTAAAGCCCGATAAATTGATCATGTCTTTGGCCCGGTCGACGAGATAGAAGTAGCCGTCACTGTCCATCTTTCCAATGTCACCGGTTAGAAACCAGCCGTCACGTATAACTTCCGCGGTTTCCTCGGGCCGACGGAAGTAGCCCAGCATCACGTTGGGTCCTTTGATGGCGATCTCGCCTTGCTCGCCCGGCGGCAGAGCATGTCCCTCGGCATCCACAACCTTCATCTCGACATTTTTGATCGGGGTCCCAACGCTGCCCTCCCGATAGTGAACGTCATGGTTATAACTGGCAAAAGGAGAGGTCTCGGTGAGGCCATAGCCCTCGTAGATCGTCTGCCCAACCTGGTCCCTCCATTGGCAGGCCACCGTCACTGGCATCGGTGCCGCTGCAGTGAAGCAATAGCGGACCTGGCGAAAGTGTTCTTCGATCTTCGGCACTGTGAGAAAACGCAGATAGACCGGCGGAACGCCAAAAAACATCGAGACCCGGTTCGACTTCATGGAATCGAGAATCTCATCCGGCTGGAATCGCTCATGAAGCACCAAGGTCGCGCCACAGTTGATCGATGCATTCATGATGAAATTTTGACCGAAGCAGTGAAACAGCGGCAGGTAGCAGATGAGCCTGTCATTGGAAGACATCTGGGTATGATGAACAGTCGCAGCGACATTGGATATGAGATTTCCATGAGAAAGCAAAGCACCTTTCGGTTTACCCGTGGTCCCCGACGTGTAAAGGATCGCCGCGCCTTCATCTTGCGGTAATTCGGCCGCCGGGCCGGCTGCGGGAGCACGCGCTGATAGAGCATCGATTCCGATGACGCCCGCGCGATCGGCATGATCGATGCAAAGGATTTTCCTGAGCGAGGGAGTCTCGTTGACATCCGGCACTTGATCAAGCAGCCGACTGGAGGTGATCAGTATCTTCGCTTCGCAGTCGTTAAGAATAAATTTCACTTCGTCACGCTTGAGCATGACGTTTAGCGAGACTGCAATCGCGCCGAGGCCCGCCGCGGCATAGTAAGAGATCACGAACTCAGGCCGATTCGGGAGGAAGAGCGCCACGCGCTCGCCCCTTTGCAAATTCTCGATTTCCTTCAGGGCCGAACTCAAGCGAGACGCCTGATCATAGAGTTCGGCGTAGGTGATACGATCGGCGCCAAATAGGATGGCCTCTTTCTCGGGATAACGATTTTTGCTCTGTTGCAAGGCATTGAAGATATTCATAAACCGCCCTCCAATTCGGGAATGGGGATCAGCTTTGTTCGAATCAATTCGGAAACCCGGGCGATGTCGCTGTCCAACGATCGGTCGTTCTCTAAAGTGGATACCTCCTTTCTAACCGTCTCAAAGATGGCTCGATTACCGGTTCCCAAGCTGCTGCCGCCGCCCCGAAGGTCGATGGCCTGGCAAAGAGCGAGCAGTGAGATTGCGGCGGCGTCTTGCGCTATCGCTGTCATATCCATCGCGGTAAGCGCTGCGTGGGTTCCCAGACTGACCATGTCCTGATTGTACTGTTCGGTCGGCAAGCTATGGATCATGCTCGGGTTGGCCAGATGGCGCATGGCGCAGACCAAGCTCGTGAGACAAAGCTGCATCCCCTTGAAGCCCGACGACAGCCCGGGCTGCCGCGATAGGTTGGGAGGAAGCCCGTTGCTGAATCTGTCATCAACGAGCATGGCCATGATCGAGTGAAGCCAATTGCCAAGGGTCGCCAGATCGATTTTCCAGCTGTCGAGAGCGCGCGCGACATGCCCGCCGTAGAAGTTACCCGTGTGGTAGACACGGCCCTCTAGCGGGTCAATGAGAGGATTGTCGTTGACCGAATTGATCTCGTGCTCCAAAACGAGTCGATGTCCACGCAAAGCATCCAGCACGGGACCGATTCCCTGCGGCACGCAGCGCAATGAATAGGGAGTCTGGATCGCTTCTTCGGAACGGATCGTTTTTCCCTCGGCTGCATTGCGAGTCTCTCCGACTTTGGCCCGAATCTCGTCGAGATTCCGGACATACCGGCTGTCGCGCAGCAGCTTGCGGCAGATCTCCGCCGCCGCCATCTGGCCGGGGTGATTCTTAGCCCGATGGATCGCTTCCGCCAATGGGGCACCGTTGGCCTGAAGCGCCTCGATGGCTAAGCTTGCGCAGGCAAGCACAAGTAGGGCCAGATACGCGCCATCATAAATTACCAGAGCCCCAATGCCTGTCATCACGGTTGTCCCGTTGATCAGCGCCAGCCCTTCTTTGGCCATGAGTTTGGACCGGTCGACTTTGGCGTTTTGCAGCGCCTCAGCGGCGACGACCTTCTTTCCCTGATAGAGGACCTCTCCTTCGCCGAGCAAGACGCGACCAATGTAAGCGGAGGGAATTAAGTCCCCGCTGGCTCCCACGGAACCGTAGCGGGGCACCAGCGGCGTAATCCCGTGATTCAGGAGGTCGATCAGTCGCTCGATGATCTCTACTCTTACGCCGGAAAGCCCTTTGGCGAGCGCATTCGCTCTCAAGAGCATGGCTGCGCGGACGGCATCCTGGGCAAGCGGCTGGCCAACACCGCAGGTGAGGCACCGGAAGAGATTTTCCTGATGCAAGGACAGATCACTTTGGGGAATAAGAAAGCGGACGTTGGCGCCAAATCCCGTGTTGACGCCATAGATGATCTCTCCGGCCGCGAGGTTTCTTTCTAACAGTTGCCGAGACGCCGAGATTTTGTTTCGTATGTCGATGTTTGAAGTGAGTTCGACGCGGCTATTTTGGCGGGCAACCGAAGCGACCTTCTCGACCGTCAGGCCATCTCCGGAGAGTTCTATGAGAGAGGGATTCATGTTTATGAGACCCCCCGTCGACAATGTTGATTATAGCATCCAACGGTGGAAATGAAACAAGAACACCTCCTCCAGGATTGGTGGAAATAAAAAGGATGAAACCAGGAAAGTCGCTGAAGCGTTACGAGTCGCGGCGCGAAAGCGTATGCGTTGCCGTGCCGTAAAAGCTCTCCGCGGCCTCCATCAGGGTTTCAGAAAGCGTCGGATGGGGGTGCACGGAATCGGCAATGTCGCGCGCCGTCGCTCCCATCTCGACCGCCAGCACGCCTTCACTGATCAGCTCGCCGGCGCCGGCGCCAACGATGCCCACGCCCAGGATGCGCTCGCTATCGGGGTCAATGACGAGCTTGGTC
>DASPXM010000039.1:0-13509 GCA_035637295.1 Verrucomicrobiia bacterium | reverse complement strand
CGCAAAATTTCCGCTGACGTGAAATACTCGAACACGGGGACTGACTCGCGCCAAGGCGCAAAGTACGCCAAGTTCGGAAGGGAAAGTTAGATAACCTTACAGACGCGTTACACCATTTTTCTCCAACCTTTGCGGCCTTGGCGTCTTTGCGCGAGATATTCCGAGTCGCGGTTGCGGCACTGCCGCGCTAGGCCTTCGTGGTGAAGTATTATTCTCCTTTGGCTCCAGCTCTGCTAGGTCGAGACGCCAATTCCTCGGTGCGCCGACCGGCTAGTGCCGATCGTGGCCGAAGGTCCCCTTGTAGTCGCGCTGTAAGTCTTTAGGAATAAACTCATCCTCAATCCGAAGAATTTTCTCAGCGGGAAGAAGCGGGTCGTGGGTGCGCGGCACCATACCCCACTTGCTGGCTTCCGCTTTCTTGTTCCACTCTTCCAGCACCCCCGGGCCGCGCTCCTTGAACTCGTGCAATAGCTCCCAGGTTGCCTGCAATCCGTTAGCGGTGGTCAGGCTCGGATACAACACCGCCGCGGCGCCGAGTTTTTGAAATTCCTCAAAAGTAGGCGACGGCCGTGCTCCGTAGTAGGGGGCAATCACCGGCGCCGGAATGCGCCGGCATGCCAGAGCAATCTCTTCGCGCGTCCTCAAAGTGTTCACCCAGATCGCGTCGACGCCTGCTTCGTTGACATAAGCAATGCTTCGCTCGATCGCGTCCTCAAAGCTGCCGCCCTCGGAGCCGACCGAATCGCAGCGCGCGCAAATCACCAAGTCCGAATCTAGCTCCTTTTTTGCGGCGACCGCGGCTTTGTACTTGCCAACGGCCTCCTCGCGCGAGATCAAGCGGCGCCCAGCGTGCGTCCCCGACTTCTTCGGCGCTTCTTGATCTTCGATGTGCAGTCCGGCGGCGCCGGCGCGAATATAGGCCTGCACCGTGTGGTAGACGTTCACCGCGTTGCCGTAGCCTGTGTCGGCGTCGGCAAAAATCGGCATCGCGCAAACATTGGTAATGCGCCGCACCGACTCGACCATTTCGCTCAGTCCGAGAAGTCCCACGTCGGGGTAGCCGTAAACATAGGCTGCCACTTGCGAGCCCGACATGAAGAAAGCCTCGTAGCCCAACACTTCCGACATGCGCGCGTGCAGCGGGCTAAAGCCGCCGGACATGACGAGGAGCTCGGGTCGCTTCAACAACTCCTGCAATTTTGTCGTGATTTTAGTTTGCATAGGGAAACTTCCATATCACAACCGCGGAGAACTGAAAATCGGCAGTTCCATCGATTCCGGCGCAGCGCAAAAATGACTGGACTGGGTGCCGCAGACCATTCCCGTCAGAATCCGAGGGGGTTATTGGGTAGGTACAGCCCGGCCAAGGAGGCCTATCAAACTTTCCGCCAGACAGCAAAGCTTAAACCCTATCCCAATCCGGAAAGCTTCAAAACGATTTTCAAAGATGTCAGCGATCGGATACCGGCAGCCAAGACCGCCAACCCGAAAGACTTCATGGATACGAGCTTTCTCGAAGAGCTGGACAAGTCCGGTTACATTGACGGGCTTTAACGCTGAATAAAAAAAACGGCGAGGATAATTTCCTCGCCGCCGTTAATCCAGCGCAGCGACCGGATTCCTGCAATGCCGCTCTATTCACCAAGCAGCTTTTTCATCCGCGCGATAATGTCAGGAGGTTGGTTCATCACGTCTTTAACGATCTTCTCCAGCTCTTCGCCCGGCACCGGATCGAGATCGAACTTGCGCTTATCGAGATCGGCGAGAAATTCCTTGTCCTCCATGGTTTTAACAAATGCTTCGCGCAATATTTTGACACGCTCCGGCGAAATCCCCGGCGTGCCGAGCATCGGCCGTCCGAGCCCTCCCGATGCCAGCATCAAGTTCGCCAGACGCCGGCTCGATTCGGGCGTCTTGTACTTATCCATCAGCTCCCAAACGGTCGGCGTTTCCGGCAACTTGCTATCGCGTTTTTTGCCGGTCTGGATAATGTTGCGGACGAAACCTTTCTTGCGCCACGTGTGGTAAGGCTCGCGCGACAAAAACGCCTCGATCGTAAATGCGCGGCAATGAATTTCGCCGCGTTCGACCGCCAGATCGATCTCCGGCCCGCCGGGATAACCTTGTACGAGGTTGAACTTCGTCCCGATCAGTTCCTCGAATAACTTGGGCAAATAATAGGCGGTATCGAATGTTCCCTGCGCCCCGCAGCGAGGCGGCTCTTTGGCATTACGCACGTCTTCGATCGTCTTGTACGGCGTGTCCGCGCGCATATACATCTGGTACTCGCCCTGTACCGGCGAACCGATCCAGACAAACTTGGCCCAATCGTACTGCGCTTCCTTGCGTCCGATCAACTGATCGAAGTAAAGCGACGGCACGCTCGAGCCGATCAACGTCAATCCGTCCGGTTTCGTCTTGTTGTAGAGATAGTTCGCCGCGATCATGTGGCCGGCGCCCGGCATGTTTTGCACGATCATGTCCGGCCGCCCCGGAATATGCTTGCCCATATGCTGCGCCAACAAACGCGACCACTGATCGTAAAGCGCGCCGGCGGTGGTTCCGGCGATCACGGTAATCGTTTTGCCTTTGTAAAACTCGGCCTGCGCGGAAACCAAGTTTGACCATATCAAGCTCGCGGCAAAAGCGAGTGCGCTTAAAAGGTAAAAGCATCTTTTTCGAATATCCGGCATGGAAACTCCTCTCCGACTCGTAGCGTAACGTATCACGGAACCGTGTCGCGTACAAAAACGATGATTGCGGTTGTTGTGAGACTCGTGGTTACGCTCGGCTTCATAGGTCGGCTATCAATCTTGTCCGGCCGATTCTCTCCTCGATCCTTTGGACCGCTCCCCAATCCTTTCAAATTTGCAATGTTGATGAAAGGTTACTGCAACGTTTGCGCATCACATCGCGTCAAAAATGGTTTATGTTTCAACTGATGGAAACGCAACTTTGTAATCGGTCAAAAGCTCAACTCTCTAACGGCATAACGCGAGAGTTCGGAAAAGGCTCCGAAGCTCTTCGAAGAAAATCTTGAACCGTTTAAGCTGTATTGTTCCTTTATGCTGTGATTGGTCTTGGAGTGCGAGGCCCCCGCCGCAGGGCGAACGGATCATGTTGCTATCGCGCGGCCAAAGTATTAGGCCTAACTAAGGTTCGAAGAGCACGGTCGGCGATGGGAGGAACCCCGTGACATCTAACCCGCCTTTATCCTTTAAGAACAAGCACACAGATTTTTCGGTTGACCGCAATACGACTCCCATGCGTAATATTGGCAAAACCACTTCGGCAAGCGCTCCGCTAAGAACTATTCCCCTTCTCGATCTAACGAGAAAATATCGTTCGATCGAAGCTCAATTGCGCCACCACTGGTCTGACACGTTCGACTCCATGCGCTTGCTCAACGGGACTAATTTGGCGGCATTCGAGCAAGAGTTTGCCGCCTATTGCGGGGTTCGACACGCAATCGGGGTCGCCTCCGGCACCGACGCGATTTCCCTATCGCTGCGCGCACTCGCCATCGGGCCTGGGCATGAAGTGATCTTGCCGGCTCACGCGCCCGCCCCTGTGATTGAACCGATCGTTTATTGCGGCGCGACGCCGGTGTTGGTGGACAAAGCTGTTGAAGATTACGGTCCGGATCTGACGAGCCTACAAGCCGCGATCACTGCCAAGACAACAGCAATTATTGCCGTGCATCTGCTTGGGCTTGCCTGCGATATGGAGTCGATCTGTCAGATCGCGGCAAAATATCGGATTCCAGTCGTGGAAGATTCCTCTCAAGCCCAGGGAGCCGCTTACCGCGGTAAACGCGCCGCCGGTCTCGGCAGCATTACGCCGATGAGCTTGGGGCCGGTTAAGAACTTGGCCTGTTACGGCGACGGCGGTGTCGTACTGACCAACGATGATGCTTTAGCGCAAACTGTTCGCTTGCTGCGCGTGCACGGCCAAGGCGAGAAATACAACCACAAGATCTATGGCTGGAACAGCCGTCTAGACGAATTGCAGGCGTCCGTTCTGCGAGTGAAACTCCCAACCCTGGATCAGGACAACGCGCGACGGCGCGAAATCGCCGCGATGTATACAAATCAATTTCGCAACCTGCCCGTGAAAACCCCGCCGGCTTTTGCCGACCGGCAAAGTGTCTATCATCAATACGTCATAGAAACCCCCCACCGTGATGAACTCAGGCAATTCCTGGCGGCAAGAGGAGTCGGCACGGGGATCTACTATCCTTTGCCTCTTCATAAACAAGAAGCATGGATAGCGCGCGGCCTGCCGCCATATTCACTGCCGGAATCGGAACGGTACGCGAGTCAAAACATCGCCTTGCCTATGTTTGCCGAACTAACCGACGACGAAGTCGATTATGTGATCAGCGCCGTGAGAGATTTTTTTCCCGCGCGCGATTACTAGGTCCGTGTCAGGAATCAAGATCTCGGTCGTCGCGCCAATGCATAACGAAGAAGGAAACGTTGTGCCGTTGTACGAGGATATCAGCAGAGTCTTAACTCGCCTGGAGCAACCGTACGAGATCATTTTTGTCAACGATCTAAGCGCAGACGGCACGCTCGCAAGCATGAAAACGATTCAAAACCGCGATCCTCACTTTCATTTTGTCGATCTGGAAACCAACGTCGGAGAAAATTGGGCTTTGCTGGCGGGAGTTTCCAAAGCCCGCGGCGAAGTGCTGATGACCATCGATGGCGATTATCAAAACGATCCCGCATACATCCCGGCGCTGCTCGAAGAGCTATCGAACGGCTATCGCGTAGTCTCGGGCCGGCGACGCCAACGCGTCGACAAGCTTTGGAGCCGGCTGCTGCCCTCACAGATCGCCAACAGTCTGATCCGATTCGTCAGCGGGGTACCGGTCCACGATTGCGGCTGCGGCCTCAAGGCCTACCGCCGCGAAGTGCTGGACGGGAAATTCGTGCCCGAGGGTTTCATGAATCGTTTCTCGCCTACCGCCCTCGGCGTCCGGCCGCACGAATTCGCTGAAGTCGAAGTCGTTGACCGGCCGAGAATTTCGGGTCAGTCCCACTACGGACTCAATCGAGTTTTTTTTGTCCTCAGAGATCTTGCCGCGCTGCCCTTCGCCGTGCGCGGGCCGGCGCGTTGGATCGGGCGTTTCCGTCTGCTGAAATGGTTTTCTCTGGCGGTCGCCGTGCTGCTAGCGCTTACTGGCCGGTGGGGTCTCGGCGCAGCCGCACTTTTGTTGGCGCTGATCGCGTTTTCGAATGTTTGGAATCTTGACCGGTTTATCAGGGCACAAACGGATCCTGAATTCCGCATCAAAGAATACAGGTGAAGTCATGCAGACCAAAGTTTCCGTCGCGCTCGTCGGCGCCGGCTACTGGGGAAAAAAGTTGTTGCCGAAGTTTGTTGAAAGCGCTGAAAGCTTGGTGAAAGCCGTCTGCGATATCCATCCGGCCCATCGCGCAGAGATCAAGCACACCTATCCTGATATTCCTACGACGACCTCCTTTGACGATATTATCTCTGACCCTGACATCGCGGCTGTCATCCTGGCGACGCCGCTGGCGACGCATTTTTCGTTGGCCCGCAAAGCTATCGAAGCGGGCAAACATCTGTGGATCGAAAAGCCGCTGGCGCTCCGCGTGCAGGAAGGACGGGAGCTCGTCGGCCTGAGCCAATCAAGGGGAACGGCTCTGTTTGTCGATCACACTTTCCTTTACGACCCGGCGATCCGGAAAATTCGCGACCTTATTGCTCATGGCGAGCTCGGTCATGTTCACCATATTTATTCACAGCGTCTTAATTTGGGCCGGATCAAGCGCGATTCCAACGTGTGGTGGAATTCTGCGCCGCACGATGTGTCTATTCTGCTGTACCTTTTGGGAAGCGCGCCGCGGAGCATCGCTCTACACGGGTATCGTTGCCTGCAATCGAATTTAGAAGATCTCAATATGGCAGTTCTCGAGATGTCCGATGGCGCGTCGGCGTTCATTTATCACAACTGGCTTTTCCCCGAGAACACTGCGAGGCTTACTGCGGTCGGCAGCAAAAGAATGCTGGTCTATGAGGGAAAATTCGAAAAGCGTGCGGTGACCTTGTATGACTACGTCGTTGGGGAACGCTCGAACGAAGTCGATTGGCAGTACCCACCGACGACTATTCCTTCGAAGATGATCGCTGAACGCATGCTATTAGGCTTAACCGCTGAAGAGCCGTTGGCGCTTGCTGTAGACGATTTTCTGGCTAGCATCCGGCAGGGTCACCCGCCTGTCTCAGATGGCGCTTTCTCCTTGCGCGTTCTCGAAGTACTGGAAGCCGGCGAGAAGTCACTGCGTTCCGGCGGGGCGAAAATTTCAGTGCGCCCCGAACCACATTTGAAAGCTCCCCGGCCGAGCAAGGGAGCGTCAATCGCCGCTTCGCTTTCCATGAATGAAACGATCGCCAAGCGCGCCGATGCCGGAGAGACGGTTGCGCGTTATGGCCTTCGTGACCGGGTTTTCTTTGGCGTCCTCCTGCTCCTTTGCGGAGTCGTGCTTTTTGGTCACTTGGGCGCGTCAGCGCTTTTTGAGCCGGACGAAGGGCGCAATGCCGAGAAGGCCAGAGAAATTTTGCTACTCAAAGATTGGGTCACACCGTATCAGAACTTCACCGTCGTTTTGGATAAGCCGATCGCTTACTACTGGCTTGTCGCCGCGTCTTACAAAATGTTCGGCGTTTCGGAATGGGCCGCTCGATTACCTTCAGCACTCGCCGCGGCAGCTTGTGTTCTTTTGGTTTTCCTATTTGGCCGGCGCTTTTTCGGATTCTGGGAGGCTCTTTGGAGCGCTCTTGTTCTCCTCACGAGCCTGGAATTTTATCTTTTTGCTCGTCTCGTCATCTTCGATATGGTCCTGACACTTTGCATCAGCTTGTCTTTAGTCTGTTTTTTCTGGGCGTTGCACGAGGACAATACACGGCTCGTCAAACTGCTGCTTTTTTGTATGTACTCAGCCCTCGGCGCAGGCACCTTGATCAAAGGCCCCATCGGCTTTCTATTGCCGAGCATGGTAATGCTCCCGTACTTGATCGTCACCCGGCGGTTTTCCGCCCTCCGTCGTCTCGCGCTGCCTCTCGGAATAGTCTTTTTTTTGCTCATCGTGCTCCCCTGGTACTACGAAGTCGGAATTCGTAACCCGGGCTACTGGCGCTACTTTCTCTGGGAAGAGAATTTCCTTCGCTATCTGACGCCGCATTTCAAACGAGGAGAGAAATGGTTTTACTTTTTCATGGTCGTCGCGATTGGTTTTCTGCCGTGGACTGTATGCATTCCCACAGCGATCAGAAAATCCTGGCGCGAGCGCAAAGATGAAAAACTACTCTGGCTGATCTTATGGACGATTGTCCCTTTCACATTCTTTTCTTTCTCCAGCGCGAAGTTGCCGCACTATATTCTGCCGATTTTCCCTCCGTTGGCGTTGCTCACAGGAATCGCTCTCGTCCGGGAAATTGACACGGGGCCGGTTAAACGCAGCCGGCTGCTCGGTCTCGTATGTCTGTTGGTGTTTTTAATCGTGCTCTCTTTCGAGTTCGGCGCATCCTGGCCGCAATTCTTGCCACACCCGGCCCGCGAGGCGATGGCGACGATTTCGCCCTGGGTTCGCACCTTCGGCTGGATGACGAGCTTCGTTCTGCTCGGTCTCACGATCTTACTGTGGCGCCTCCATTGGACAGCACAGACGGCATACCTATCGTTCGTTCTTGGATTCATCGCGTACATTCATTTTGCCGGTTATTTTATGGAAGTTGGTTCGATCAACCGTTCCACTCGAGAGCTCGTGAAAAGAGCTTCCGCGTTTCTCCAACCACAGGCCCAGATCGTCCTTTACGACACTTCGTATGAGAGCCTGCCGTTTTATCTGAAGATCGATCACCCGATCTGGATCGTTTCATCAGGTGAAAAGACCTCGATAATGGGAAGCTTCTATCTCGCGGAACAAGGAGCGCGATACGCTCCGGGGTTCGATAAGAGCCTTTTGACGTTCGCGGAATTCAGCGCCGAGTGGGCAAAGGCGTCGAAAGGACATCTGCTAGTTTTCATTAAACAGAAAAACCTCGCGCGCCTGGAGCAACAAGTAGGAAGCCCTGCAGAATCCCTCGTCGCACATAATGACCTGTTATTAGTAACGAATTGACTGCGCGCAGAACGAGCCGGATGATAAATCTTTGATCAATGCGCTTATAACGCCGGTTGGTCACGCGGTCTTAGAGCGGTAATACGGAGGACGAGCGCATTCCAGCGCGATCAGGTCCTACGTTTTGTTGAGTTTTTCGTTTGACGAGAATTAATCTCAGCCAACTGAAAATTTTTGAACTACATGTGCGGCATTTACGGATACGTCAGCCGAAACGGCAAGATTAACGCCGACGTGCTGCGCGCCATGGGTCGCGCGCTTGCCCACCGCGGACCTGACGATGAAGGTGAACTGATTCAGAACACCGGCGCGGTATCCGCGGGTCTTGGACATAAACGGCTGAGCATCATCGATCTTTCCCAAGCGGGAAAACAGCCCATGGCCAACGAAGATAAGACCCTATGGCTCACGCTCAATGGTGAGATTTACAATTACCAAGAGCTCAGAAATGAACTCGAACATAAGGGACATCGCTTTGGATCGCGATCGGACGCCGAAGTTGTCGTGCACTTGTACGAAGAAAGCGGAACGCGCTGCCTGGACAAACTCGACGGCATGTTTGCCTTCGCAATCTGGGATAGCAAAAAAAATTCGTTGTTTCTCGCTAGGGATCGCGTCGGGAAAAAGCCGCTGCATTACTGCGAGACAGACGACGGAATTATTTTTGGCTCCGAGATCAAAGCTCTTCTGCAACATCCTAAAGTAAGCCGCGACCTAAATCTGAAAGCGCTCAGCAAGTACCTCAGCTATGAGTATGTTCCCGCTCCCGATACGATTTTTAGGTCTATAAAGAAATTGGAGCCGGGCCACTATCTGTTTCATGAAAACGGCGAGAGCCACTGCTTCCCTTACTGGCAAATTCCCATAGAAGACGATCCCGCTACTAACCGATCCGAGGCCGATTACACCGAAGAACTTAGAGAGCTATTGGAGCGCGCCGTGCGACGGCGGCTGGTTGCCGATGTGCCGGTGGGATTGTTCGTCAGCGGCGGGCTTGATTCCGGCATCGTCGCGGCATTCGCCGCGAAAGCAAGAGATCACCTACAATGCTTTTCCGTCGGCTTTGACGAGCCGAGCTTCGATGAAAGCGCGTACTCGAAGCAAGTCGCCGCGAGCCTTGGCATCAAGCATCATTTGAAGGTCTTCGATGCTAACGAGATGTTGCGGCTCGTGCCCGAATTGCCGCAAATCCTGGACGAGCCGCTCGCGGATCCATCCATACTGCCGCTGTATCTCCTCTCTCGTTTTGCGTCCGAACGGATGAAGGTTGTGTTGAGCGGCGATGGCGGCGATGAACTTTTTGCCGGCTATCAAACATTCCAAGCGCACAAACTCATGACTTATTTCAGCGCTCTACCTGGCTTCATCAAACAGAGCATCAAGACAATTTCATCTCACCTGCCGGTCTCTCATGGCTACTTGAGCACCGATTACAAGCTCAAGCAATTCTTAAAAGGCGATGGAGCTTCTGCGGAAACTCGCTTTTTTTTGTGGCGTGGAGCTTTTGGCAACGACGAAAAGAACGATCTTCTCACTCCGGATATTCGTCGCGAGCTGGCTGGTCACGATGCGTATGAGGACGTCGATCGTTACATCCAGGAAAGCGGGTTGACCAAAGAACTGGAGCGAATCCTTTATCTCGCCATGAAGCTTTATCTACAAGACAACAATCTAGTAACGGTGGACCGGGCCAGCATGGCCAACGGTTTGGAGGTGAGATGTCCGCTGTTGGATAAAGATGTTGTCGAGTTCGTCTGCCGCCTGCCGATGAAATACAAGCTTAACCGCTTTACGACCAAATATTTGTTGAAGCGGGCCGCCGAGGGTATGCTTCCTCGAAATATTATCCACCGGCAAAAACGTGGGTTCGGGATTCCCCTCGCGAAATGGCTCACTACGGACCTTAAAGATTTTATGCTGGATTATCTGAGCGAGGAAAGGATTCGGAAACAGGGCATCTTTCATTATCCGTCTGTCAAAAAGCTGATCGACGAACAGTTTGCGAAAACCAATGATCACCGCGAACCGCTGTGGACCCTTTTAGTTTTTCAGACTTGGTACGAGCGGTATCTCGACGGCTCCGCGAGCGCTAAGGCGAACTCCCGTGGCTGATACTTTGGCTTCGCAAAGATTAAAGCTTCTCAACGTCACCACCCTCCTGGGCATTTGCTTTCTTCTCTTGTTTTCGAATTTGGGCGTTGTGCCCTTTTTTTTGCGCGGTGAGCCGCGCGAGGGCCTGGTAGTTTCGGAAATGTACACTACCGGGAATTGGATTCTGCCGGCGGTAAACGGAGATTATATTCCGTTCAAGCCGCCTTTGTTCCACTGGCTCGGAGTCATCACCGGGTATCCTTTCGGCGGGATCGACGAGTTTACGCTACGCCTTCCTTCTGCAATCTTCGCGGCCCTGGGCGTGCTGATGACCTACTTCACCGCTAGGCGTCTCTGGGGCGAACGCGCCGGCATGGTCGCGGGCATCGTGCTCGCGACCACAACTGAATGGTGGCAAGCCGGCACAAACACCCAAGTGGATATGACATTGGCATTCTTCATCGCCGCGGCTTGTTTGTATTTTTATTTTCTCTACAAACAGCGCGACTTTGGCGTCGCGAAATCTTTAGGCCTGCCAATCCTTGTGGGACTTGCCACTTTAGCGAAGGGCCCGATAGGGGTTTTGATTCCATCTCTGGCAATTTTTGTTTTTCTTTGGCTGCGGCACGATTTCCTCTTTGTAAAAAAACTTCATCCGTTTGCCAGCGCGGCGGTATTCCTCCTAATAGCGGGGTCCTGGTATGGCTTGGCGCTGTGGCAAGGCGGCCCGGCATTTTTCTTGAGGCAGATCATCGATGAAAATTTCCGAACTGCCGCCGGCACCTATGGACGACACCAGCCCATTTATTACTACTTTCCCGTTCTTCTCTTGAACACATTGCCTTGGAGTATCTTCTTTCCCGCCATAGCGCTATTCATTTACCACCGGCGCAGCCGATTGGCCGACGATCAGCTTTTGTTTCCTTTAATCTGGTTCGGTTGTGTATTTATTTTTTTCACGCTCTCGTTGGGAAAAAGGGGCGTCTATCTCCTCCCTCTATACCCGGCCGTCGCGCTGATTTTTGGCGCCTGGTGGAACAAACTCGAAGAAGGCCAGGTTCAGAGCAGCGGGCTCACGCGCGCCATCACCGCTCTACTGGCTTTCGGTTGCCTTCTTTCGTTCGTGATAATTTCGCTCTACTTTACCGCGAACTATGGGTTGGCGAGTCACCGTCTCGTTGATGCGTTGACGAGATTCAAGAATCTTTCTCATAGTCTGCGCTTGCTCATACCGCCTTCACCTCTCGTTGTGGCATGCCTCGCGCTTTATGCAGCCGGACTGTTTTATCTGATCTGGGCTCTTCTTAAAAAAGATTGGCGTGCCGCCTTCGCTTCCGTATCATCGTTGGCCATCGCGTTCACTCTGCTAATGAAGTTCGTCATCCTTCCACCGGTCGCATACGAGCGAACGATGAAGCCCTTCATGGCCCGGGTAACCTATAAAGTAGATGTGAATGCGCCAATTTTTTTCTACCACGGCTTTGACTATGGCGCGGTTTTCTATGCCCGGCGCCACATCCCCTCGTTCACCAAAAGATACGCGGACATGAAACCGCCATTTTTTCTACTCATGTGGGAGGAAGAATGGAAGCGTATTGAAGAACGGCCCTCGTTTAAGATGCTGGACATCAGCGAGGGTCGCGGTCCTGCGGGCAGACACCGGCTTGTGCTGGTGGAGCGTCAACCGGTTGCTACTTCATTGCCGGAGCTGTTACCGACAGACACCCAAAACTCTCTCCCGGACAAGGACGCCGATTGAAGCGAGACGAAAAAGCCGCAGTCGAAGTCAACCAGGAGAGTGGTTCATTGTTTTCTGGCGCCGGTTAGGATGGAAACAATGTCAAAAACGGAATGCACGCCCACTTCCAATGGTTTTTTGATTTTGCTAACCATGCAGGCCGCCTAACACCGACGGCTCGAAGCAATGTTTCAGATCATTTACCGGCTCAGTAGCCCATCGATCGACAAAGCCCCCGCACCACCGACAAGAACAGCCAGTGTCATTAACAACAACGCGAGAGTGTATTCGATGCCACTGCCTCTGCCGTGTCTTTGAGCCAGAAAGAAACCGTTATTCCAATGGCCCAACCAGAGAGCCATAAAAATAAAACCCGCTAGACAAAACGCCGCTGGCCTGACCAAGAAACCCAATGTCATAGAGATGGCACCGAAAACTTCCGAGAATAGGCCGAAGATCCCGAGCGCGATCGGTACGTGGTATTTTTGATTCCAGTTTGTCAGCTGGTCCTTGACGCCTTTGCCGCCGTGCCAGCCAAGCGCCTGTTGTGAGCTGTGCGCGAAAAATGTCAACGCCAACCCGAAGCGCAGAAAAACATATGAAAACGCATTATCCGTTTGAAAAATCCAGTCCACATTTTCCTCCAAGATTTCTATTTGATTATCGAATGATGTCCTGGCGTCTCGTCCTACATGAAGCCCTTAATTGAGCCGCACCACCATGACGTGTATCCAAAGGATCACAGCGGCGAATCGCTGAAAATGAACCAACGCCGCCGATTGGCTATCCTTTCGCGGGCGACCATAGCAGAACTGGTGCGAACAACGCAAAGCCCTCGAACCAAGAAAGATCCCTTGACGCCCTTCGATTCGGTGTATTAATCGTTTAGCTGCGGAATTTCTTCAGAATTTTTTGGCAAAAGCGCTTTGCGTTCATCCCGATGCGGGGCGAACGCTGATGCTTTGGAGGTGAGAAGTTATGCAAATCATCGATGCCGACGGACACATCAACGATCACGCTTGTGGCGAGGAGATCGCCAAGTATATGCCCCTAGGTAACCAAATGGCGAATTTGTTTCCGGAGTTCGACCATCTGCATTTTCGCTACCTGAAGCAGAATCGCCGCGCGACCGGCAATCCTTCGGCGGATGACTGGAATCAGTTTCTCGATAAAACCGGGATTGGTTGGACTGTGCTCTATCCAACTGCCGGATTAGCCGTCGGAAGAATCACGGCGCCGGACTGGGCGGTAATAGCGTGCCGTGCCTACAACAACTGGCTCTACGAAACGTTTCTAAACGAGAATTCACGGCTCAAGGGCGTCGCGCTGATCCCTTTTCAAGACGTGGACAAAGCAATTATCGAGTTGCGCCACGCAGTGAAAGAGCTGGGCATGCTCGGCGGCATGCTGCCGTCCAATGGTGAAGCGATCCAGGGTCACCTCGGCAACAAGATTTACTGGCCGCTTTACGAAGAAGCGGAGAAACTCGGCTGCGCATTAGCGGTGCACGTGGGTTGTCTTCACAAC
>DASPXM010000038.1:0-4001 GCA_035637295.1 Verrucomicrobiia bacterium | reverse complement strand
GAGAATCGCCTTGAAGATTGCCGAAACTGAGCTGCTCGAACTGCAGAACATTCCGGTTACGCCGCCGCTATTCAAACAACCGCTGCGCACGTCGGTGCGCTTGCTGAAAGTCAAGACCGAAGATGGCCTCGTCGGGATTTCACAATTCGGGGGTTTCATGCACTCGGCCACTGCGGCTTTCATCCAGCACGACCTCGCGCCTTTCTTGAAGGGAAAAGACCCGCTCGAGAACGAGCGCTTGATGCACCAGATGCTGTGGAAGTTCAACACCCGCGCTCACGCCGGAGTGTGGAATTTTGCCGTTAGCGCGATCGACGTGGCGTTGTGGGACATCAAGGGAAAATTTTATAACGCGCCGGTTTGGCGCCTGCTCGGCGCCGCGCAAAAATCCATCCCTGCTTATATCACCTTCGGACTCAGAGCCTACGGTCGAGACGAACTCGCTGCTGCAGCTAAACACTGGGTTGCCAATGGTCAACACCGGCTCAAAATTCAGGTTGGGCGTTCGAATATCCGCGGCGCAGTGGATCCCGCGGGAGCAAGCGGCGAGCATCGCGAAGACAACCCGGCGGAAGACGAGGCGCGTGTCCACGCGGTCCGCGAAGCGGTCGGCGACGATGTCGAGTTGATGGCGGATGCTAACTGTCTGATGAAGTACGATGCCGCTGTCAGGTGGTGCAAGCGCTTCGAGCCCTACAATTTAATGTGGTTCGAAGAGCCGATCGTGCACAACGATCCGCGCTTGTTGGCCCAACTGCGCAAGCAAACCAGCATTCCGATTGCCGCGGGCCAATGGGAAAACTTTTTTAAGCTCGCCGATCTCGTCAAAGAAAATTCGGTCGACTTCCTGAACATCCACGTCCTTTCCGTCGGCGGGTTCACCATGGGTATGAAAGCGGCGGGACTGGCGCACGCCTTCAATCTTCCGGTCGGCAACGGCGATCACTTCGATCTTCATTTACATGCCGCCGTGCCAAACGGCTGGCGCGCTGAAATTCACGTCAACAACTGGCTAACCGCGAATGCAGTTTACAAAAATTCGCCTGAGCTGGCCGACGGCTGGGTTACTCTGAACGAGAAACCAGGACTTGGACTTGAGCTCAATGAAGAGGCCGTGAAGGAGTTCAAATCAAAGTAACGGCCTCGTGACAACTTCGAACAAGATTCTCGAGATGCCTTTCTCCGAGCGATGCGAGACCGGAATCTTCTAATCGAACTAAGACGTGTCGGATCCTGTCAAGAAAATACTGGAGAATTAGCGGAGGTCTAATCGTCGGAACGGACAGCGGTTGGTGATCGCGACGAAATTTACACGGCTCTGGCCAAGGTGTGAATTCGTCCATCCACACCCTGGCGCGAATTGCAGAGCAAATCTTCAGGCACGCATGAAGCCTAGCTTGGCTCCGATCTGGTATTTACCGGTTACCACCACCAGTGCCGATAATAAGGACGATAATCCCAACGGTCATAGCGTAGCTCCCGTCGATCCTGCCAAATCTCGCCGAGGTCCTGGCGGATCTCGCGTCGGTCCTGCGCTATTTCACCGCGACTCGCGCCGTTGTGCAGATCCCGTTGTAACTCTCTACGATCCCTCGTCAGCTCAAGTCGGTCCTGATAAAGTTCCCGACGATCATTGCGATAATTACCGCGTCTGTAATCCGCCGACGCCGGCGCCGCTATGGCGAGTGCACCACTGAGAACTAGAGCTCCAAAGACAACATTTTTCGATATTTTCATGACTAACCTCCTCTACACCGATTCTACCGTGATTAGACGGTGAAACCCTCGGCCGGTTTACGTCATTCAAATTAGTCTTTTGGCACGCGCGCTTAACGGCTGCCGTTGCCCGCCTGATCGTCTATCTCTCAGACCGGCAGAATCATCGATCGCATAAACTGCGTAATCCGAACGCAGCGGCTCCGGCGATCGACTTTCTTTATCGGTGACGAATCAATAGCTGGTATCAGCTCAATCGCCAACGGGTTCTCTAAAGCGGAATCCTGCCTAGACGCGTTCAATTGACATAAGTCTACACCGTCGGCTACTTTACTCAGCGCAGGACCGAACTTCGCAGTCCAGATCGTGCAGAAACGACTTTGGTTGACGACGACGATGCTGCCTCAGCCCGGGCTCATGAATCGCAGACAATTCAATGGATTTCTTATAGCGGCAGGTGCCTCCGTAGTGGCGCCGTTCAGCATCGCGCGCGCGCAATCTTCCAAGCTAAAGATCGGCGTGCTGCTGCCGAAGTCGGGCGTGCAGGGCTTGATCGGCCAATCGTGCCAAAAAGGCGCCGACCTCGCTCCGGCGGTCATCAGAGAGTTGCTCGGCGTCGAAATCGAACTGATGAACGCCGACACGGAAACCAACGTTGATACCGCGCGCACCCGCGCCGAGCGGCTCATTCAAGAGGGCGCGCATTGTCTGGTCGGACCGTTCGACTCCGGCGCCGCCGGGGCGATCGCGCAGGTGGCCGAGCAGCGCGGTGTGCCCTTCGTGATCAACATCGCGGCCGCCCCGCAAATTACCGAACAGGGCTACAAATACGTTTTCCGAAATTTTCCGATCGCCTCCGAGCTAGTGAAAAACGGCTTGGCGCTAACCGATGACCTGTTTCGCGCGACCGGATCAACTCCTCGCACTGCCGTGTTCATGCATGTAAACGATACCTTCGGTCAGGCAAACGCCAAAGCCGTCGGCGCGATTCTGCCGCAGCTCAATTTGCCATTTAAGCTCGTTGATACCATCGCCTACGATCCGGCCGCGAAAGACTTGACCATCGAGATTGCCAAAGCGAAGGCGAGCAAAGCGGATTTTCTCCTGCTCGTGTGCCGGCTCAACGACGCCATCGTGCTGCGCCGTGAGATCGTCAAGCAGCGCTGGAACGTCATGGGTATTATCAGCCCCGGCTCTCCGGGTATGTATGAAAACCAATTTTTCCGGACTCTCGGCAAACTCTCCGAGCATTGCATTTCCAATGTGCCCTGGTATGAGCCCCATGCGGCATTGACCAAGGCCGTCGATGCGGCATTCAAGAAACAAAATCCGCAGGACCAATTGAGATTTCACGCGCTCAACGTCGGCTACACTTTCGAAGCTATCCTTATCGTGGCCGACGCGTACAAGCGCGCAAAATCGACCGACGCCCAAGCGCTCACGCAGGCCATTCGCCAGACCGAGATCAAGAATCGTATGATGTTTGGCGGGCCGATTAAGTTCAATGCCAAGGGGCAGGTCGAAGGGAACCTTTCAGCGTGTATCCAAAATCAGGGTCAAAAACCGGTAGTGGTATTGCCGGCCGCAGCCGCCGAAGCGAAGCCGGTGTTTCCTTGGGGTGACTACAAGAAACCTAAGTAGACTGTGTATTGCGACTCATTGATCACCTGTGTCCTGTCTCAGATGTTAGCGAAGGAATTGAGCGAGCGCGTTGCTGTCATTCCCTCGAAAGCACGAATCGACTAGGGGCGGGTTTAAAACCCGCCCCTACCCTCAGCCCCAGGCTGAATTGCTCGGAATGACGTCGGAATTATTCATCCGAGTTTTAGGTACCCCTTCTAATTCATCATCGAATGTCCTTCAACCTTCTCAATCTCGCCAACGTCATTATCTCGGGAGTGCTTACCGGCCTGGTCTACGGCCTCATGGCGCTCGGTCTGTCGGTCATCTTCGGCGTGGCTCGAGTTGTGAATTTTGCCCATGGCGAAATGATGACGATCGCGATGTACTTAACCGCAGCGCTATTCGCTGGGCTTAACCTCGACCCATTCCTCGCCGTGTTGCCCGTTGCCGCGGTCTTTTTAGTCTTCGGTTATGCATTGCAAGCAACCGTGATAAATCCTTTCGTTACGCGTCCCGAACACTCACAGTTCATGCTGCTCCTGGCGATCGCGGTGATCATGACGAACGCGCTGTTGATCGTCTTCGGGCCGGACGCGCGCAGCATTCGGCTCGATTACCTCCTGGAATCGATCGAATTGGGTCCGCTGCTGATTGATCGCGGC
>DASPXM010000037.1:0-7487 GCA_035637295.1 Verrucomicrobiia bacterium | reverse complement strand
CGTTCTGTCGTCTACCGCGTTCGATTGTATTCGTAGTCTTCACGCTCACCTCTGCCCGTGCGCAGTTCGGGAGGGAGGGGTGGACGAGTGGCGTTCAATTTCGCGTGTGCGTCCAAGGCTGCCTGGTCGGTCCAGCGTTCCAGGATCGTCAATTTGTCGGGATTAACGACGCTTTGAAAAACTTCGAATTGTTCGCAGCCGGGCTCTTTCATTATCTCTGCGCAGCGCGCCTTGTATAAAGGTGCCAGCTCAGAGCCTTTTCCCGGTGCCGCGTTGATCGTTACGATGAGTCGGATTGCCATATTGTCTCCTCCGTGCGCCGCTGTCGGCGAATTACTATTTGTGAAACCGCATGAACTATCATTCAGATGTGATGATTGTGTCAAGGAGATTGAATCGCGCGGGTCACTTTCATGATCGCGATTGCCGTCACCCACCCCTCTCCCACTTCGTGGGCGAGGGGATGGGAAAAAGAAGATCCAGGAATATGCTGTGCTGCTTCCGCGCAACAGGGGAGCGGATCGCAAAGCGAATGTGTGTCAGCGCATCGACCACCAGCCGCGGTCAATGGTGCGCACGCAAGTGCGTTGAGCCGCTTCGATCGGAGCTTTGTTGCCGTTGATGTAAGCGGTCATTTCGAAGCAGACTTCTTTACCGCTCAGACGGTAACTATCGATGGTATACAGCAGGATATTGTTCGCCCCCAGGGACAACTCGGCTTGCTTTTCCAATGTGATCGGCTCGGTCTTACCGTCTTCGACGATCACTACGATCGCTAGGGTGGCGTGACAGATATCCGAACTGTCGGAACGAATGATGGCGCGCCATTGATCGATTTTTCTCGCTTCGGGCAGAGGGTCGGGAAACATCGTCAAAGACTCCAGTTCAAGCTTTGGCGTCTTGCCGCACGAGCCTTGATGGGGAGTTTGCGAGGTCGCGCAACTCAGAAGAATCAAAGTCGTGAGTCCGAGCACCATCGCTGCATGCTTAGCTTTCTTCACGTGGCTTCCTTTCGACGTTTCAGAGAAGGACATCACTTGAGCAAGGAACGCAGGATCGGCTCCAGAACCTTCCACACGTTGGCCGCGACGATTTGGTGTCCTTTGGCGCTCGGATGGATGCCGTCGGATAAATTGAGATCACGCACGCCGCCGACGCCTTCGAGGACAAAGGGAATGAGCGCGGCTTTGTTTTGCTTGGCAATATCGCGAAAGACCGCTTCGAATCTTTGTCCGTAGTCGCGTCCCATATTGGGCGGAACCATCATCCCGGCTATAACAATTTTTGCTGCCGGATACTTGGCGCGGGTCCGATCAATAATTGCCTGCAGATTTTTTTTCGTCGTCTCCGCTGGCAGACCGCGCAAACCGTCGTTGCCCCCCAGCTCCAAAACCAAGACGTCCACGCGATTTCTGAGAAGCCAATCCATTCGGCCCAAACCACCAGCGCTGGTATCGCCGCTCTGGCCCGCGTTCACGACTTTGAATTGCCAACGCTTGGCGTCTATTTTTTCCTGAATAAGCGCCGGATACGCCTGCGACGGCTCGAGCCCGTATCCCGCCGTAATACTATCGCCAAGAAACAGGATGACCTTAGGTAGGGGCGCGGCGAAGGCGAGATCATCGACCACGGAGGTCAAGCAGAGAATTAGCAGCCCAATGGTCGCACGGCCGCGGCTGTGTTGTTTAGCTTTTGTAAACATTCTACAGTTTGAACGGATGCGGCATTTTCATTCGACCGATTACATTACTATAGGTTCGCGATCTCATTTCAACTATGAGCAACCATTATGTCTTAAGCGTAGAGCATTTGAGCAAATTTTTTAAGAGCGGCGATCAAACCCTATCGGTTCTCCATGACATTTCATTTGCGATCGAAGAGGGCGGCAGCTGTGCCATCGTCGGTCCGTCGGGAAGCGGCAAAACGACGCTCATCGCGATTTGCGCCGGGCTAGAGCGGCCGAGCGAAGGATCGGTCGACTTCAATGGCGTTTCTCTGCACCGCGCCAGCGAAGACGAGCTTGCGCGCATACGCAACCAGTTCATCGGCTTCATTTTCCAAAGCTTTCAATTGCTGCCGTCGCTGACGGCGCTGGAAAATGTCATGGTGCCGGCGGAGATTCGCGGCGAGAATCATGCGCGCAGTCGGGCGACGGATCTCCTGAAACAGGTCGGGCTCGACGGTCGCTTGCAGCACTATCCGATTCAGCTTTCCGGCGGCGAGCAGCAGCGTGTGGCGATTGCCCGAGCGTTCATGAACCGGCCGAAAATTCTCTTCGCCGACGAGCCGACGGGAAATCTCGATGGAGAAACCGCCAAAGAGATCGTCAGGCTAATTTTCAATCTCAACGCGACCGCCGGCACCACTCTGATTTTGGTCACCCACGATAGCGATTTAACCCGACAGGCGGGGCGCGTGATAAGTTTGAGAGCCGGTCGTTTATTGTCCGATACGCTGACGATGGTTGCGAGCACGCCAAGTCAGTAAGCTTAGCTAGCTATGAATCGGCTCGTTACGAAATGGATTTGGCGGATGGCGCTGCGCGACAGCCGGCGCGGCTCGAGACCGCTGTTGCTTTCCATGTCCTGCGTCATATTGGCAGTCGCCTCGGTCGTGGTGGCATTTTCTTTCCGTGAAAACCTGCAGTCGAGTATTCAGGCGCAATCGAAAAGCTTGCTCGGCGCCGATCTCGCAATCGATAGCCGCGAGCCATTTTCACCGGAAGACGAAGCGTTATTTCGCTCGCTCGCCGGTGATCAGTCGCGCCAGATCGGTTTTACTTCGATGGCCTACTTTCCCAGGAGCGGCGATTCGCGACTGGTGCAGGTGCGCGCGATCAGCGGCGGCTTCCCTTATTACGGAGCGCTGGAAAGCGAGCCAGTAATTTCGATGGCAAGCTTTCACCGTGGTCCCAACGCGTTAGTCGATGAGAACGTGATGTTGCAATTCAACGCGCAGGTGGGCGACCGCGTCAAGATCGGCGACTATGAATTCCAGACCGCCGGGAAACTGCGCAAAATTCCCGGCGAGAGCCTGGCCTTCTCGCTGATCAGCCCGCGAATTTACATCCCGATGGAATATCTGGACCGTACGCAGCTCGTCCAGAAGGGCAGCTTGGTGCGTTACCGCGTGTTCTTCAAGTTTTACCGTGACACTGACGTCGATCTTTTGGTCGCCAACCTTATGCCCGAGCTTCAACGGCTTCATTTGGAAGCCGACACGGTGAGCAAGCGCACGGCTTCGATTGCCATATCGATGGCCAATCTCTCGCGCTATCTCGAGCTCGCCGTATTCATCGCCGTGCTCCTCGCCGGCGTGGGAGTGGCCAGTGTCGTGCACGTTTATGTCAAAGGAAAGGTTCAGTCGGTGGCACTGCTTCGGTGCATCGGCGCGGCATCGCGCGAAACCGTTTCCGTTTACTTGATTCAAGTGCTGCTGCTGACACTGATCAGTTCGTTTCTCGGGACCGTATTGGGTATCGCGGCGCAG
The DNA here is from genome assembly GCA_035637295.1 of Verrucomicrobiia bacterium. Classification (GTDB taxonomy): domain Bacteria; phylum Desulfobacterota; class Binatia; order UBA9968; family UBA9968; genus DP-20. Next base: position 3,998 of record DASPXM010000037.1, on the reverse strand, counting down.
TTCGCGTTGCCGTACGCGCTCAAAGACTTTTTGCCGGTAACGACCGTCGTTACTCTTGCGCCGGCGGGTATTGGCGCAGGCTTGGCCGTCGGCTTAGGGACGGCGCTATTGTTTGCTTTGATTCCGTTGCTGCCGCTGCGCAAAATCTCGCCGTTGCTGGCGCTGCGCGCTTCCTTCGACAACGAGTGGCCCGCTCGGGATAAAATGGTGTGGATTGTGTTCGTGCTCATCGTTGCCGGCATCGCTACGTTTGCTGTGGCGACGACCGGCAGCAAGACCTTTGGTTTATGGTTCACGGGCGGCGTTCTGGCAGTATTCGGAGTCTTAATTTTGCTTGCGCGCAGCGGCTCTCTACTAGTGCGTAAGTTCGCACCGAGCGTTTTGAATTTCGCGTGGCGCCAAGGACTGGCGAACCTACATCGTCCTAACAATCAGACCACTGCAGTGATTTTGGCGATCGGCCTCGGAACATTTTTACTGGTAACGCTCTACAGCGTGCACAATATGTTGGTGAATCAGGTCGCGCAGCGAAGCGGCCAAGGTGAACCGAACCTCGTGCTCTTCGATGTCCAAAGAGATCAGCGGCAAGGCGTCGCCGATCTCTTAAAGTCATTCCAGATTAGGCTACATGCCGAGGTTCCCGTCGTCACCATGCGTTTAAGCGCGGTGAAAGGGAGAAAAGTCGAGGATCTGCGCGGTGATTCAGAAGCGAGAATTCCGTCGTGGGCGCTGCGCCGCGAATATCGCTCGACTTATCGTTCGGGATTGACGAGCACCGAAGAAATTATCAAAGGCACATGGCAGGGAAAAGTGGCGGAAAATGTGCAGCCGATCCCCGTCTCCGTCGAAAAGGGCATCGCTGAGACGTTGAGAGTCGGCGTCGGTGACGAGTTGCAATTCGAGGTCCAAGGAGTCCCACTATTCACCCGCGTTGCCAGCGTGCGAGAAGTCGATTGGCAGCGGGTACAGCCGAATTTTTTTGTCGTTTTCCCTGAGGGCGTGCTCGAAGGCGCCCCACAATTCTACGCCATCGTCGCGCGAGCTGGGTCCAATCAAGCGTCGGCCCGTCTGCAGCGCGCGGTCGCCGAGCAGTTTGCTAATGTCTCGGTGATCGATCTGAGCTTGATTCTCAGCACGCTCACTTCGATTCTCGCCAAAGTCTCCAGCGCGATGCGCTTCGTCGCGCTATTTACTATAATTATGGGCTTGGCCGTGCTTGCCAGTGCGGTGCTCGGCAGCCGGTCACAACGGTTGAAGGAGAGTATTCTCTTGAGAACCCTAGGCGCATCGCGAAACCAGATCATCCGGACCATCGTTGCGGAATATCTCTTCTTGGGCGGCATCTCCGGCGCAGCCGGCGCGATTCTCGGAATGGCCGCGACCTGGGGCTTGGGTTTTTACTTTTTCGGCACGCCGGTGACCATTTCATTTGTCCCGGTGATCGTCATTCTACTTTCAGTCACTGCAGCGACAGTTTTAGCCGGCGCCATCGGATGTTGGGGCATCTTCCAGCGCTCACCACTCGAAGCGCTGCGGGCGGAGGCGTAAACCCGCTCTTGCCAAGGCACTCGGGGCAGTGGTTGATTTCGCGCAAGAATAGACGCCACGAATTTCGCTTTAACATGAGGAGCCGCAATGCCAGCACAAAAACCCCACAGATTGCCTTCGACAGTCACGCCCGAGCGCTATGAGATCAGGTTGACGCCAGATTTATCGAACTGGACTTTCGCCGGCGAGCAAAAGATTTTGATCCGAGTTGTTGAGCCCGTGCGCGAGATCGTTTTTAACGCCGCGGAACTGGACTTTCACTCTGTGTCGCTCAAGCTGCGGGGTGGCAAGATATTGCCTGGGACCGCAAGGTTTGACAGCGCTAATGAGCAAGCGACTTTGGATTTTCCGGAGACGCTGCCTTCTGGCCTCGGCGAATTGCAGCTCAGTTTTTCGGGGATTCTCAACGACAAGTTGCACGGCTTCTACCGCAGCACATACAAGGATGCCAATGGCCGAGAGAAGCCGCTGGCGTCGACGCAATTCGAGTCGACGGATGCGCGCCGCGCCTTTCCTTGTTGGGACGAGCCAGCTTTCAAAGCGGTGTATCAGGTCACGCTTGTAGTCGACGAAAACGTAGCGGCGATTTCCAATACTCGGATATTGCGCGAAACGGTTTTGCCGGGAACCGGAAAGAAGGAAGTTGTCTTCGCCGACTCAATGAAGATGTCGACCTATCTGGTTGCTTTTATCGTCGGCGAATTCGAAGCAACCGATCCGGTAATGGTTGGCCAAGCGCCGCTTCGAGTTTGGGCGGTGCCGGGGAAAAAACATCTGGCCAATTTTGCCCTCGATATCGGCAAGGCGTCCTTGGAACATTTTAGCCGCTATTACGGCATTCCCTATCCCGGCGATAAGCTGGATTTGATCGCGATTCCCGATTTTGCCTCCGGTGCCATGGAGAATCTAGGTGCGATCACCTTTCGCGAGACCGCGCTGCTCGTCGATGCCAAGAATGCGACGCGCGCCGAGCTTGAAAGGGTGGCGGATGTTGTCTCACACGAGAATGCGCATATGTGGTTTGGCGATCTGGTGACGATGCGCTGGTGGAACGGTTTGTGGCTCAACGAAGCGTTCGCGACTTTCATGGAAATGCTCGCCGTCGACGCCTGGAAGCCTGAATGGCGGCGCTGGGATAGCTTTACGGTCTCGCGCGCCGCGGCCATGCAAGTCGATGGGTTGAAAAGCACGCGGCCGATCGAGTTTCCCGTCGAAAGACCGGAGGAAGCTGCCGGCATGTTCGACGTGTTGACCTACGAGAAGGGCGCTTCGGTGCTGCGCATGTTGGAACAGTATCTGGGCGCCGAGGCCTTTCGCGAAGGCATTCGCTTGTATCTCCGACGCCATCAATATGGCAACGCCGAGACTACCGATCTCTGGGATGCGCTCGAAGATTCCACTACGCAGCCTGTGCGGGCGCTGATGGATACGTGGATTTTCCAGTCTGGGTATCCGCTCATCAGCGTTAGAGAAGACGGGCCTGCAATCCGCCTATCGCAGCAGATCTTTCGTTATCTCGCAGACGGCTCCGACCAGGATCGCAGGTGGCATGTGCCAACTTTTTTGCGAGCGGGTACAAAAACCGGGTTGGTCGAGCGGACTGTTTTGTTAACCCATCAAGAGCAACGGGTGGAGCTTGCCGATGCGGTGGACTGGGTAGTGGTGAACGCCGGCGGGCATGGATTTTACCGGGTACGTTATAGTAATGACCTCCTCGCCGCACTCAAGCAAGGATTGTCAGAGAAGCTTTCTGCAGTCGAAAGATTCGGTCTGGTAAACGACACGTGGGCTTCGACACTTGCAGGGCTGACGTCGTTGCCTGATTATTTGGGCCTGATCGACCTGTTGCGCGACGAAACCGATGTCAACGTTTGGACCACGGTGATCGCTTCTTCTCACCATCTGCACAGGATTCTTGATGAGGAGCAGTGCGCAATTTTGCAAAACCGCTTGCGCGAACTTCTCACTCCGGCCGTGGCGCGCTTTGGTTGGTCCGTCAAACCAGGTGAGAGCGAACTAGAGAGCCAGCTGCGCGGCGACTTGATCGCTGCGCTCGGCACCATTGCCGAAGACAGTACGTGCCAAGCTCGCGGGCGGGAGATGTTTGCTCAATACGAGAAAGCGCGGGAGAGCGTCGATCGGAATCTGATTCCGGCATTGGTCTCGATCGCCGCTCATACGGGAACCGCGACGGACTATGAAAATTTCTCCAGCAAATTTAAAAACGCCGTGACGCCCCAAGAGGAGACCCGTTATCTTTTCGCGTTGGCGAATTTTCGGAATCCTGAGCTGATTGATCGGACTTTAGAGTTAGTGATCAATGGCCAAGTCCGCACGCAAAATGCACCGTATCTGATGCGCGGGATCCTCCTAAATAAGCGCGCGCGTGAGAAGGCATGGTCATTTGTGAAAGCGCATTGGGACGAGATGCTGCGGCAATATCCCGATAA
>DASPXM010000036.1:0-19154 GCA_035637295.1 Verrucomicrobiia bacterium | reverse complement strand
TAGCGCATTTAGGCCTTTTTCCATGTAATGAAACGTGCAGCCGGAAATTAAAACAGCGAGGAGCAAAAATCTCTTAGCCATGACCCTGCTGTTCTAAGGCCCTTTTCAGCCGATACGTCTTTTGATTTGCTCGCAGATTTCTTGCTCCTTTTCAAGCCTGGCCGCTCGGTCTCACTCTCCCAATGGAACGTGCACCAGTTGCCGGTGGCGCCCCTGGATTGCGCTGGCGACGATCCCGAACCTGGTCGTTCAAATCGTCCGGCAAGCGATGCCGGAGTTTGCCAAGAAATTCGACGAAGAGATCAAACGAGCTGGCATCAAGTAACACCGAACATCGCGTTCCTTGACCGTCGGGAGACCTTTTGTTGGCTGAATGCCCGGTGCGTTACTGTGCTCGTTCTGTGCCAGGACCAGAGCAGAACAATATCGACCATTGTCGAGCGCCAAGCAAACGAGTCTCGAAATCTTTGGATTTTGTTGCTGTTGTTCGGTTCTGGTCCGCTCTGACTTTGACTCTTAATCAGCGGGTCCGGAGGTCTGTTATTTTCTATCGGAAATTCGAAATCAAGTGCACACCGCCCACACCAGCATCGTCTGGTGGTGCGCAGAGGATCCGCAATCCTCGTGTCACTTTAGGTTTGTTTTCGCTAACGCGCGTCAGGAATCCCTCTGAGGGTCAGGCGGTGAAACAAGTGCCAGTCCGCTCATGGGTTAGACGACAGGCTTGCACTGCGGAGCGTAAGGAGTAATTTCGTTCGATGGTGCGCCGTATGTGCCTCGAACAGGCTGCCCGACACTGTGAAGACTTTACCAATGTCTCGAATCCGCGGCACCGCGTCACTTGGGACCAAGGTGATCTCCAAGACATTGTCCCGTGCAGCGGCATTCCAGTGACGGCACGTCCATGTGCGCAGATGGGCGTCGGTAGAATGAGAATAAGTGGCTCTCCGCTCGATCACCGCGCTTAATATCCTCGTAGTTGGGTGGACCGGGGTATGTGCGAAGGATAACCTGACCCGTCAGTGTCACGACGGACTCGTCCACCGGCAGGCATTGTGCACACGCGTCCACGGCGAGTATTACACCAAGCACCAGGGCGGTGATAACGATTGCAACTCTCACGGTTGTCTACCTAGAATTGCCTCTGGCTATTAGTCGGCTGGCATGAATTCGAGTCCAGGCGGGATAACATCCGAGAGATCGATTTCATTGCTTCCCTCGGTATATGGAAATATAAGTTTGTTTCCGACTACTTTTATGAGTGTGCCATCAACCGGGTCCATTCCGTTTAAACAGCCGAAATACTTGCCGTTTTGGAATAACAATAATCTAGTCGTCCCTCGGCAGGTTGATGTACCCAAACTGGTAATCAATAACGCGGCTTCCGTTCCATTTTTCAAAGAACCGACGTACGTAAATTCTTCCTCATGAAAGTTTTTGTCCCAGGACGGGAATTTTCCCTGTATCGAGGCGTACAGTCTCTTGGCTTTTTCTTTATCCCCCTTGACGATTCTCCGGCGCGCGTCATCGTTGCAATCGGTTTCATCCACATCCTTAAAACAGCCAACAAGTAAACAGACCAACAACACAATACACGCCGTCACCCGTTTCAAATGGTCACTCCAATATCACGGCATCTTAAATGGGCACACGAACTTTTAGCCCGACCGAATGAGATTTGAAACGTGGCTCGATTCCTCGCGTTTTGCAAGGACGGATCTCCTCATGCTACTTCGTATCTGCCTCACAGTACCCCTTCGGTTTTTCAGCCCCGCACCCGAAAAGCTCGTTGAGCATCTGCCAAGCTCTCTTTCTCGTTCTTTCGGCTAGATGTGCTGCCCGGTCATAATTTCCTGCTTGAATTTCACGCTGCACGAGTGTGCCATGGTGATTCATGTGAAACAGTGATTCTGCCCACGCTGTTAGTTTAGCTTTGCTGATTTCTATTTCTTCATCCATGGACGCGGCTTTCTTATGAGGCGTAACTACCAAGGCGACGGGAGTCGCTAGGCATTTTTGTGCCAATTCCACAACCAAATCAAATCCGAATCCCGAAGTTGACATGATCAAATTGAACGAATAGTGGTCCCACCCCACCAAACTCAGCAGGACCCGTAGGGCTGGAGTTGTGGACCGCTGCCGGTGCTACAGACATTTCGGGGCAAAGAGCCGTTCTCCCGGCGTGGCGGGTTGCGAAAAAAGAACGGGTGATTGTCCTTGGGCCGGGCGTTGGAACTGCGTGATCAAGGTTTTCTGGTTTCGACGCACCGGCTTCCGATTTCTTCCGTTGGCATCTCGCAGTCTTTTCGTTCTAGCAAAGTCACTCACAGAGTGGAGAAGACTATTTCCATTTTCAGACGATTGGAGGGCGACACGAGAATCAAGAATCCATCCTTGTGTCGTGTCGTGTTCTATTCATCTGTCGGAGGCACTTGCGGTGGCGATCCTGGTCCAGTGATTTCACGATGCTCTCGGCCGATCAAAGTGTTGACGCAACTATCGTTGCTTCGGCCAGAGTTTTCTTGCCTTAAAAATTTTTGTCTCGATTGCCTGATTGTTTTTGTACCACTCCGGAGTGGATTTGATGGTCTTATATTCCGCCTCATCGTCTGAAAGCCGGGACCAGACCCAGTCGCGTAAATTACCAGACTTGGCTTTCGCTTGAATAGTAGGCCACGGTTCCTCAAAATTATTGCCGTCGTAAACTACTAACAAATCTACACGGTCATCCTTCAAATAGTTGTTCGATGTCAGGCACGACAGACCAGCGGCATCGGTAAAAAGAAACAAATCCCAGTCCGATTCTTTTCGTTCCGTTCTGTTGGCACGTGACCCCAACAACCAAACCTCATCGACAGCTATCCCCAGAGAGATGATCCGCTGTATGTAGCTATCTATGTCCATCGCTGGATTTGTCAGCCGAAACTCGGCAGTGGATAAGATTGCCTGGCCGGGAGCGTGTACGAATCGGAATGATGATCATGTGCCCGCTAGCACACTGTTACTCCCCATGCCCTGATCTATGGTTGCCAGAAGTTGTATCGTCACCGTCCTGCAACTTGGCCTCGCTCGGGGCAAAAAAGCAAAGACACAACCGTTACAACGGGCCATACTAATAGGAGGATGACGACCAACCAACTTTCGTTGGCGGGTAATGCTGTCCGAACGATTTCCGGACGGCGCGAAAAAAACATTCACAAATGTCGCTTAATATCGACTTCTTTGTCAAGTGAGGGTTGAGGCCTTTGATGGGCGTGAGGGAAAATTGGCATTCACAGTTGGACATACCCGATTCGGCGATTTGGACTTTGATTGAGTCAGGTCCACATCACAAAACAGTCAATGGAAGGGGTGAGGCGCCGATTGTGCCGTTGTGATCTCTATGAACTCGGCTAGCCCGTCCGAGACCTTACAGAATACCGCTCGGAAGTCTTTCCTTCTACCCATTCCCATTATCGCGAATGAAACCGAACGATCCGGCGATATGATGAGATCATCAACGGTGCCGATTTTCTGGTTGCTATCATTATAGACGGCCTTCCCCAAAATATTCTTCTTTGCACTCCATCCGGACGCTACGAGTTTCGTTTCTTCCTGGGAGACGCCGATCGTAGTAGATCCAGCGACCTGAGTGCGGCCCTGGCCCGGGAAGAGCGACGACAGCACGAATGCTAATCCTAGTATCGCCGCGCCACGGACAAATGCTTTCTTTGCGTGTGTCATGAGGACTCCTTCCCAATAATTTACCCAATACATACGCAACGGCTGGGCCAGCTGTCATTTCTCAGGCATATGTCGCGACACGCCGCTTATCATAGACATTGTTAAATTTTGGCGAGCGCTGCCGGTAAAGCCACTCGCGAACAGCCGCAAAATTACGATACTTAGCGATTTACTCGTAGCGACTGGATCCGTCAAGGCGCGCCACGGGCGACGGGCATAAGAAGGATCACCCTGACTGACCCTGACTGAGACTTTGGGCATTGAGCAAGAGGTCTCGCGCTTCGATATCGTCGCATTCGAGTGGAACGGGTTAGCTCCCAATAAAGTTGACAACACGGAGCAAAAATGGCGAAGTTACCGAGAAAGGAAGGTGCTGCAATGAAATTTGGAACAATTACATATCTGGGTATTTGTTTCCTGCTTTTGTTCGCAGCGGGGTGCACAACCTATTACCGGATCACCGATCAGGCGACGGGAAGAACCTATTACACCACCGATTATGACCGCACGGATAGCGGCGCGGTCGTCTTTGAAGACGCAAAGAGCCGCTCCAAGGTGACGTTGCAGTCGTCAGAGGTCCGCGAAGTATCGAGACCGGATTTCGAGGCTGAGCGGAGAAAATAAGCCGCCCTCCTGCTTGAATGCTCCACCGCCCGCTGCACCATTACCGGTCGGACCACATCAGTTTCAGCAATTTTCCGCCACTGGACCGTGTACTCCGCCATGAGCGCGTCATTCTCGCTGGAAAATTCGCCCCTATGAGGTTCACTCTGTTGCCGCGGCATACGTTCCGCCTGCCTGATCGACTTCGCGATCCATCGCCTCAATATCAAGCGCGATTTTGACCTTCGCGACGAAAGCCGAGCTGCCAATCGCAATGCCTTCCGACGAGCAAGCGTCTCGCACCGGCTCGACCGGCGGGATCAGACTTTCTATTCTAGACAATCTTCGGCCAATCGCTTCGCTTGCCTTCGCAACCTCTCGTCTTCCCCCAGGCGCTCCGAAAAGCGAGAAATCAAAGAACTCACCGTCGCCATGTCTCGACCCAAGCACCTCGCCACCTCTTTGAGCTTGCAACCTAGCAGTTGCAGCCCTTGCATAAATCGGGATAACGGCTGAGAACCGGCCTCGACTAGGAGATGAATATGATTGGGCATGGGGCAGTAAGCATAGACCGTTATGCCAATCGTCTCCGATATCGGCCGAGTCTTTCTAAATAGGCTCGGTAGTCGCTCCGGTTTAAAAACGTCTTCTGTCGATGGTTCCCGCGCACATCACGTGATACAAAACTCCGCGAGCCAACAGCCTGGGTCGCCTCGCCATGCATTCCCTCAACAGGAGTAATAAGAAATTGTCAAGATTGGCTAGAATAGAAAGTGTGACCCCAACCTGTTCTGACCTTTGTCGCGTTCTGCCTACGGCGATGTGTGATTGCACGACCTGGCCGGCTACGACTAAACTAAATAAAATTGACGCGTGAGCCAGAGACGCGACAAGGTGGGCACTCGGAGGAATGCATGAGAACCGTAACTTTTCTGAAGTCGCTATCGCGAATTGCGGCGATTTTTCTAATCGTAGGAAGCGTCGTGCACGCCGCCGCTCCGAGCTCCGGCAGCACTCCGAAGGCCAAAGCCACGTTTGCCGGCGGCTGTTTTTGGTGTATGGAACCACCGTACGACGAGCTTGAAGGCGTGATTTCCACGATTGCCGGCTATACCGGCGGCACTAAAAAGAATCCGACTTACGAAGAAGTCAGCGCCGGCACCACCGGCCACGCGGAAGCGGTACAGATCACCTACGATCCGACGAAAATCAGCTACGAAAAACTGCTCGATGTGTTCTGGCGCAACATCGATCCCCTGACCGCCAATGCGCAGTTCTGTGACTCCGGCAGCCAATATCGCTCCGCGATCTTTTATCATGATGAGGCGCAGAAGAACCTTGCGGAAGCGTCAAAGAAGCGTCTCCAGAGTCGCTTCAAGCAGCCGATCGTGACTGAAATCGTTCGCGCGACGGAATTCTATCCGGCCGAAGACTATCACCAGGACTACTATAAGAAGAACCCCATTCGCTACAAAATTTATCGCTACGGCTGCGGCCGCGACCAACGCCTCCAGAAGCTTTGGGGAACTGAAAATAAATGAAACAGTCGTAAAACTTGACCTCTGTGACGACTATCAGATTTCTATCTTCAACTGTCAACAAAAGACCCTTTGGTCGACCCCTTTGGTCTCTACGATAGGCCTCGCCGCGCCGCAAGGTCTCGTCCATATCATGGAGTCGTCTGGCGTTTGTCGGCCCGATAATCAAAAAATCCGGATCGCTTCTGGCGGCGACCGCTTCCCTGATCTTCGAGACCATGAATTCCGGTGGAACCAGGTGTTCGACGCCAACGTGATGGTGGAACCTTCGGGGAAGTAGCTGATCTTCGAGCTCGATCGCGTCGAATTCCGCGGCTTCGGACAGCGCGATCGTTCGGTGCATGTGCGCCGGATCGCCCCAACCGCCGCCCGAATCGAGAACAATCGGCAATTTGCACACGGTTCGCATCTCCCGCCACCTGCGCCATTTCCGGAAGCGTCAGATTGGCTTCCGTTACGCATTTCTGCCACCCTAGCGATCCGCCGCTCAGATAGAGCGCTTTAAAACCCGCTTCCTCGGCGAGCCACGCCATGATCGCATTGAGCGCGACCGGAGCGATGAGATCGGTACCTTCGATGAGCATCTTCAACCGTTCCATCACGAACCTCCTTTCACAACACCGCCTTCTGTGCCTCTAACTCGAGTTATTTCAGTTAGTCAACAACGTTCCCTTTTACACTTTTACAGCGCGATCGTTTCAATCCACTGGATTTCTTCGGTGGAGAGTGCGAACTGTTCGGCTTGGAGGTCTTCTTTCATATGTTGTTGGCTCGTGGTTCCGGTCAACGGCAGCATCCCGATTTGCATCGCAAACCGAAAGATGATCTGTGCGGGACCAGCACCTAACCGTTGGGCGATGGCGTGAATTTCTGGATCGGCAAGGACTGCTCTATTAGCGGTTAACAGCGAAAAGCCTTGATAGATGATGCCATGGGCTTGGCAAATCTCCCTAACCTCTTGGTCCCATCCGAGCGCAGCAAAACAGCGGTTTTGCACTACCATGGGTTTATGATTTGCCTGTTCACAAAGCTGTGTCAGTTGACCGGCCGTGACATTGCTGATGCCAATCATTTTGGTTTTCCCTGATTGATAGAGTCCTTCCATGGCCGCCCACACCTCCCAGTCTGCTTCCCCCAAACCCCGCCTCTGATGAGGTCCGTGTAAGACATAGGAGTCGACATACTCGGTGCAGAGGTGGATCAAGGAGCTGTCGAAGGACTGTCTTACCTGGGTCGTTAGATCGGCCGAGGCATCGTAGGGGGTTCGATGGTCTTGGCCATCGACCGAAGTAAACTTGGTTTGGAGAAACAGGGTGTTTCGCTTGATCCCTTTCTTCTCGAGCGCCTGCAAGGCTTCACCCACCAGAGCTTCCTGGTAATGGATCAGTTGATTGGCCGTGTCGATGGCCGTGAAGCCTGACGCCACGGCTAATTGCACCAGTTGCTTAGTGGCCTCTTTTTTCCACGCCGTGCCATACATAAAAGAAGGAATAGGAACGTGGTTATAGGCCGTCAAGGTCATGATGTTTCCTCCAATTCTAATGCTGCTGCCCATGCTACGCGGCTCCTGGCTCTCACCACCACGGGACTTCGCTCATTTCTGTGAGCGCTCGGGGCCTACCACCGGAATTTTTCCGGTTTCAAAATCCGTCGGTCCCAGATGCGAGGGGCGTAAGCTCAATGTGTACCGTTTTATTACCCTGGAGGCGATGCGCAAGCGGCACAAGGACGCCGTGCAGGATTGGGTACTTCTTATTTAGCGCGTGGCTCGCGTGATCCGATTCACTACCACCAAGCACTCGCGCGCGAGCACCGATCGCCGGGCCGGTGGGTTTACCGCGAACAGTGGAAGGCGCAATTTCGACCGTGGGATTGTTTCGGATGCGCTTCAATTTCCAAGCCGTATCAAAAGTGCGCACAAAAGCGCGGTCACCGTCAACGACGATGTTCATCGGCGTGCCGACCGGAGTACCGTCACGACGATACGTGGTGAGCAAAACCGTTCTCTGATGCACAAACGGATTGAAAGCACCCAGCATCTATAACTGAGCCTAGCGCGATTTCGGATCGCTACAATAGGCGGCCCCGAGTTCTACCGCATCTAGAGATGCTAAAGTCAGATGCTAACGGGGGCATGTTGCGGGGTCACATTGAACCGCCAGCAGGCAATCGCTGAATCAACAACTTGCACTGGTGCGACCCGGGTGTCTCTGGTCGTTGTCCGGTACTTGGCTGGAGTTATGGCTTGGGTGCTGAGGAGGTGGGCGAGATAAGTGCTGCGCTCTCGCGGTCAAGATCGCGTAAGGCATTCTGGATTAAGTCGACTTCCCTAGCTTCAAAAAAAGGTTCCCCACATTGCGTGCATACCCATGCGGGGATAGCGTCCCAAGAGACGTGATTCCCGTTACGATCCAAACTAAACGGAGCCGTGCCGCACTTCATCCAACCTTTGCAATGAATGCATTCCATATTCTAACGCCTCCGTCCCGACCATTGAGCCGGATCAGGAAGATATGCCGTGATTATAGCCAAATATTCGTCTTCGGCGAACACACCACAGGCACTGCGCGGCCGGCGTTACCGAAGCCCAGCATTAAACAGCTATGGCCGCGAGGATCGTTCGGATAATCGTCAATCAGCTCACCTTGCGTAACTACGAGCTCTACTTCCTTGGAACTTATCATGCGTTGCGGACGTGACATCTGACGAATGGCGTGCGCCAGGAACAACAACCGTTTTTGCGCTGCGTCCCGAACGTCTTCCAGAATCGCCATTAAATTACTCGCATATCAGCCGTTTAGGCAAAATGGAAGTAACGCAGTCTCGCACGTTCTTCTAACGAGTAGCGGCTTGTTTCGACGTTTTGAGAATTCTCAAAACGCGCAATTTTCTCCGTTCGAATCTGACATTAAAGCCTTGAACCCTTCGAGGGACTCAGGGCAAGCTTTTGAACCTTGAACCGCCGCCAGGCTTTGAACGACTGGAACTTAGCCGAAGCGGTGAAACTACTGGAACTATTGGAACCAGATTAACTTTTGTCGACTGGAACGTTTGGAACTACCCGTCAGCCTGCTATTGAACCCTTGAACTTTTGAACCGGTCCCGGTTTTAACGTCTTGAACGAAGCGCAGCGGTATAACAATAACTCTGCTCATGGTGAGCTTGTCGAACCATTGGAACGGACCGACCCCCATGATGAATGGAGCACAGCGGTTGAACGTTTTGAACGAAGCGGAGCGGTTGAGCGATTGGAACGTGTTTCGGGTGTATAGAATTCTCGGCACGAATCGCTTCTAACATATGCGCAGACGCGTTCAACGGAAAAGTAACCTGTCCCTTTTTCTCTGCCCTTCCCTATAAAAAAGTTTCCGATTAACATGAGGTGACCATGCCGGGATTCATCATCAACCGCCGCTCTCGAGCTCGACTGCTCACTTTGCTTTTAGGCATTCTTCTGATTGCTGGCCCTGCTTTCGCGCAGCAGAAACCCAAGCTGCGCCAGCTCAGGATCGCATTGCCGAGTCACTCGGTGAGCTCCACGGCGATTTATGTCGCGCGGAGTCTGGGCATCTTCGAGAGTTACGGCTTCGATCCGCAAATCCTGGTTCTTGAGCCCCGCGCTGCCCTCGCAGCTCTGTTGACCGGCGATTTGGATTTCTATACGGCCGCTGGCACCGTCGGCAGAGCCGCTCTGCGCGGTGTACCGGTCCGCGTGGTCATGATTTCATTTAACCGGTCGGATCTGGTGCTCCTGGCGTCAAAGGAGATTACCAAAATCGAGCAGCTCCGCGGCAAAGCTCTGGGCGGTTACACCGCGCAAGCATCGGTCAATGTGATTCTCGAGGAATTGTTGCGGATCAAGGGACTGCGACCGGAGGACTACAGTATTCTCAACGTTGGCACGGCGCGGGCCGCGTCGCTGATCAGCGGCAACGTTCCCGCCGCGGTCGTCACCGGCACAGAGGCGGCCCGTCTGGTGAAGCTCGGCTTTCACGTCCTGGCACGGGCATCCGAGTTCGACCTTCCATCAGGCGGACTTGGCACGGCCGTCGCCGGACTGCAGAACAAGCGCGACGTCCTGCGCGCGGCGGTCCACGCTTGCCTTGACGGCTTGCGCATCGCAGCTGCGCAAAAGGAAAAGGTGCTGCCGATCTACATGAAGCAATTCGCGCTCAGTCAGGATGAGGCAAGCTTCGTCTACGACAATGTCCGGGGATCGTGGGCGCTCGACGGGAGACCGACAGCCAACGCGCAAAAACTGGACGCTGAACTGACACAGCGCAACATGGGATTGAAGGAACCTGCAAAGCCCGAGCAGATCTATGATTTCTCGCTGCTGGACGAGTTGGCGAAGAAGTAGTTTCTTTGTCCCAGAGCGAGGCTACGGGTGGCAGTTCATTCAAGGTCGACTGGAACCGTCTGTTTTCGGAATCACGAGTCACTACCCACGAATCACGTCCACGGCTTTTCCCCTCGAGGATACGACTTTAACGTTGCACGATTTCGGCGAGCCATGCGGCTGACTTGACGTCATTTTGCATTGACATTAGAACTCATAGTCAGCTATTTCCGCAGGGAGCGTGGAACTAAATATGGCGGCGACCGAGTTGTAATTGTGAAGAAGTTATAAAGGGGAACAGGCTAGCGGATGAGGTTTTTTGCGTTTATTCGTTCACGAGCGGGATCTGATTCGGCTCACAATTTGGCCACGCTCGTTCTCGAGCCGCTTTGTTGAAATCCGCTCATTGCAATCCAGCAAAATGATTGTTTGCATCTAAGGAATTAACCCTCCGCGCATTGTCTTTTAAAAAATGGGCATACTGAAGGGAGCACGTGCGACGATGGGCAAGAGCCATTCCTCCAACTGCGCCCGGCCAGCGGGCGCGTTCCTCCGGACCATCGGGCTCGCTGCCGGCTTGGCAGCGCTCGGCACAGGCCCCATCGAGACGGCACACGGCCAAACCGTCGCCAATCCGATGAGACCCATCCCCATCCCCGCGCAGGTTCCGGCCAAGGACGGCGTGGCGCAGATTCCCGACACCCGTCTCTGGTACTGGGACACGGGCGGGCAGGGCGTGCCGATCGTGCTTCTGCATCCGGCGACCGGCAGCGCGCTGATCTGGGGTTACCAGCAGCCGGTATTAGCGAAGGCCGGCTACCGCGTTATCGCCTTTTCGCGGCGCGGCTACTACAACTCCGCGCCCTTCGACCCGAACAATCCTGGTATCGGCTCCGAGGACCTTCGGCACCTCGCGGATGTCCTGGGCCTTGGACGATTTCATGTGGTGGCGTCAGCGGCCGGCGGCAGCATCGCGTCGGACTTCGCGTTCTCTTACCAGGACCGGCTCCTGAGCCTGACCATTTCCAGCAATTCCTTCGGGGTGCGCGACGGCGAGATCGCCAAGGCGGCGGCCTTCATTCGCCCCAAGGGCTGGGAGCAGATGCCGGCCGAATTTCGCGAGCTCGGTCCGTCATACCGAGTGGCGAACCCCGAAGGCGTGAAGGCGTGGGTAGAGCTCGAGCACAAGGCGCTGATCGGGCGCGAATTTCGGCAAACGCTCAAGAATGAGATCACGCAGGCGAGGCTCAAGGAGCTCAAGCTGCCGACGCTGCTGATTGCCGGCACTGCGGACATGTCGACGCCGCCGTCGATCTCGCGGATGATCGCGGCCGAGATTCCGAACAGCCGGCTGGCGCTGATGCCCGAGGCCGGGCACTCGACGTACTGGGAGCAGCCGGAGATCTTCAATCGCGCCGTGCTCGACTTCATCGGTGGCCAGTCGAAATAGCGCGAAGGCTTCACAACCTTGGTGTGGGAGAAGGTGCAGTAAGCGGGGGCGTCAAAAAGGGGACACGCTACTTTTCTTTTTGGTCCGCGGCCGCCCGCGCGGACGTAAGGTACTTCCGAGTCCAAACATCGACGCCATCTCCACTTGCCAGTCTCTTTTTTTTGACCGGTCGTTACCGGTTGCATGTTTCTCTTTTCATTTGCTTCAGCAAGCAGGTTCGTTATTAACATACATTTCGACGCTTCCAGAATTCCGGAAACGTCGAAGTCCGCCATGTTATTGAATCCGGCAAACGATTGGAACGGAGCGAAGCAGCATAACAATAACTCCGCTCATGGTGAGCTTGTCGAACCATTGGAACTATGGGAACGGACCGGTCCCCGTAAGGAACGGAGCGCAGCAGTTGAACTGCTTGAACTGACTGAAACGGTTGAACGATCTGTTTCTTACTGTTGCCTATTGCCTGCTGCCCAATGCCTATTTGTCGCGGCATAAGGAGAAGGTCGCGCGAAACTCTCGTCACGCCAGAAGCCGCTGGATGGTGGCACTGAAGACGCCCTCGAACTCGGCGTCCGACCAAGCTCTCGCTTTCAGCGCGACGACTGTGTCCTTCTCGGCATTCGGCACATGTGGCGCGTCCGTGCCGAAAACCAGTGTGTTGGCACCCCAAGTTGCGCGAGCGCATTCCAACGCCGGAGCGTGAATGCACGCGGTGTCGAAGTAACAGCGGCGCAAATAGTAACTGGGCGGATGAGGACAGCTGGAGAATCGTTGGTAGCCGCGATCGATGCGGTCCAAGATCATCGCCAAACCGCCGCCGAGATGCGACCAAACCACCTTTACGCTAGGGCATTCTTCGAGAGTGCCAGAAAGAGCGAGCTTGGTCGCCGCCATCGCGGTTTCACCCGGATATCCGACGGACAGAAAGGTTCCCGGATCGTTCTGCGGCGCATCGCACGGATAGGTCGGATGTACGAGCACCATGAGTTTACGGCCGCTCATCTCGCGCCAAAAGGCTCGGAGCTCGGGCGCATGTAACTGAAAGTCGCCAACATTGGTTGCGATGCCTACGCCGGCGGCGCCCATCCCGAGAGCGCGATCCAACTCTTCTACCATCTCACCATGCTTAGCGCACGGCAGGACCGCGACAAATCGAAAACGAGTCGGGTACTGTCGGCAAACCGCGGCAAGCCCGTCATTGACAAAGCGCGCAGCCGCGGCGTCGCCGGAACCGGCCCAACCAATATTCAGCGCTCCCACAGAAAGTATCGCCATACCGATGCCTGCTTCGTCCATCGACGCCAGCCGCCTGGGCAAATCGTCCTGGTCCGCGGGCATGGACATGACGTGGCTGCCGCGGTAGAGCAGCGACTGGCCGCGCGGATTATCAACGAGCTTGAAGTCAGCGCGGCTCTTGATAACTTCCGTGAAACAGCCCGCGGGATAGACGTGCGCGTGCACGTCGATAATTTGCCGACTGGTCATCGGGAATTATTCGCCATCAATTAGCATCCGAACTTTATCCGGCAGCTTGGCAGTCTTTTATCAGCTGCAGCACGTAGTCGGGCTTCAGCGGCAATTTTTTGACTTCGACACCCAACGCATTGGACACGGCGTTCGCCAATGCAGCACCGGCCGCCGTGATGCCGCCTTCGCCAGCTCCTTTGACGCCGAGCGGATTATGGGGGCTCGGAAAGTCTTCGGTTGAGATAAGCTGCGCTTTGGGTATCTCCATTGCGGTCGGCAATAAATAATCCATGAAGTTCGTCGACAATGGTTGGCCGTCTTCGTCATAGACAAACTCTTCCAGCAGCGCGCCGCCGATTCCTTGCGCCAGACCGCCCGCCATTTGCCCTTCGATGATCATGGGATTGATCTTGCGCCCAATGTCTTCAGTCACGAGATAATCGAGAATCTTGATTTTGCCGGTCTCCTTGTCAACTTCCACTTCCGCTATGTGCACGCCGTAAGGAAACGGCCGTTTATCCGTGGCGAAAAAATCTTCCTCGGAGATCCCGGGAGTCATGCCGTTTTTTAGCGCCGCACCGGGCAACGCCAAACGCGCGAGATCTTTAAAGCTGACAGCGCGTTCCGGCGCGCCGCGGGCGACGACGCGGCCATCGCGTAGGATCAGGTCGGCGGTATCGATTTCCAAGTTAGCCGCTGCCAGCCGCAAGAGTTTGTCTTTGACTTTACGTGATGCGCCGACCGCGGCGCTACCGGCCATGACGGTGGAACGGCTGGCGTTGCTGCCGTTGCCGTACGGAACTTTCGCCGTATCGCCGTGCACGACGCGCACATTTTCAATGGCGACTTGCAGCTCATCGGCAACGATTTGGCTCAGCGCCGTCGCGATGCCTTGGCCAACCGAGTTACAGCCGGAGTAAAGGACGACCTGGCCGGCATTGTCAACTTCGACACGGGCGTACTCCCATGGGCCGATGCCGCTGGTTTCGACGAAGCAGCCGATGCCGACGCCGACAGCGCGGCCTTCGAGCTTTGCGGCGGCGCAGGTGGCCTTGAGATCTTCATAGCCGAAGCGCTCCAGCGCGCGCTCGAACTGGCCGGGGAAATCGCCGGTGTCATAAACCATGGAGTGAAACGGATGCTTGCCGAGATCACAGGGCATTTCTTCATGGCGGATCAGGTTGCGTCTTCTTACGTCCGCGGGATCGAGCTTCAGGCGGTGCGCAACCATATCCAATAACCGTTCGCGGACAAAATTTGCTTCGTAACGCCCCGGGCTTCGGTAGGTCCCCACCGGTGTCTTGTTGGTCAGGACGCAGAAAACGTTACAGCGATAGTTTTTTACCCGAAACGGACCGCGCAGCATGGCCGAAGCGGCGATGGCTGGGACGCCGCCGTGGGTGCGCGTGTAGCTGCCCATGTCGAAAAGGATCTCGGCATCCATCGCCAAGATCGTGCCGTCTTTCTTTACACCGATTTTTACCCGATGTTCCTGCTGGCGCGACTGATTCATTGCCTTGAGGTTCTCCGAGCGGTCTTCGATCCAGCAAATCGGTTTGCGGAAATGCATGGCGGCGAAGGGAATCAGAAAATCCTCCGGATAGAATTCACCGCGCGCGCCGAAACCACCGCCGACTTCAGGCTCGATGAAATGGATGCAGCTCTGCGGCAGGCCGGTGAGCTCGGAAAGAATGCGCCAATTGGTATGGGTCATCTTGGTCGGCCCCCACATCGTCAGGAGACCGCGTCCCTCGTCCCACTCGGCTACCAAGCCGCGGTTCTCCAGCGGCACGGCAGAGTGACGTTGCGTCGAGAATTCCTCCTCGATGATCAGGTCGGCGTCACGGAAAGCTTCATCGACATCGCCGACATCGACCTGAAAGTTGGCGGCGACGTTGTTCGGAGTCGCGTCGTGGAGCCGCGGCGCGCCCGGTTTCATGCTTTCGCTCGCGTCGATGACAGCGCCCTGGGCGGCGTATTCCACGTCGATCCATTCGAGAGCATCTTCGGCGAGGTAACGATTCTCAGCCACGACCACGGCGACGGGTTCGCCGACGTAACGCACTTTCGTCGTCGCAATCGGCGTTTGTTGCGACCTCTCCAAGCCGGGAATCACTCCGGTGCGCATCGGAATGGTTTTGAGTCCCGGCATGTCGGCGGCCGTGAGGACGCCGAGGACGCCGGGCAATTTCAGCGCCGCCGCCGCATCTATTTTGACGAGGCGCGCATGCGCGTGCGTGCTCCGCAGAATTGCGGCATGCACCATGCCGGCGCGGTGAATGTCGCCGACATATTTGCCGATGCCGCGCAAAAGCCTCACGTCCTCCTTGCGCTTAACGCTTGAACCGATGTAGGGCATTGAAGTTCTGTCCTGTCTTATCTATACCCTCACCCTAGCCCTCTTCACGGGCGAGGGAATCGGAATGCAATCTAGGTTCGCCGCTCACTCAAGGTTTTCGCCGCTTCGTGGATCGCGGTGACGATATTTTGATAGCCGGTGCACCTGCACAGGTTACCGCTGAGCCATTCGCGAATCTGCTCTTCGCTCGGATGCGGTATCTCCTTTAATAAGGCTTCCGCGGTGAGCAGAATTCCCGGCGTGCAAAAGCCGCACTGCAGGCCGTGCAGCTCCCAGAACTTTTCCTGGAGCGGGTGCAACTCAGTGGCGTTCGGCGCCATGCCTTCGACGGTTTTTAGCTCGGCCCCGTTGGCTTGCACGGCGAAGAGCAAGCAAGAACGCACGGGCTCGCCATTCAATAAGACCGTGCATGCGCCGCAAACACCCTGCTCGCAACCGACGTGCGTCCCGGTGAGTCCGAGATCGTCGCGCAAGAAATCGGTCAGAAGCTTGCGCGGTTCTACCGCGCCGGTGTATTCCCGTCCGTTGATGGTTAGGCATACCTGCCGGGTGCTCATCGCAAAGTTCCTTTCATCGAATCACTTGCGCGTTGTGCCGCCTGTGTAAGCGCGCGGCGGGCCAATGCCGCACAGGCGGCGCGACGATATTCGGCGCTGGCGTGAATGTCCGAATCCTGTTCCAGGTTCTCAGTTGCGCGTTGCGCCGCGTCGCAAAACAGCGCTTCTGACGGCCTTTCGCCGACCAGAGATTCTTCCGCTTTGCGCGCCCGAATCGGCGTGACCCCGGTGAGCGCAAGGCGCGCGTACCGGATATCCCCCTTCCCATCTACAGCAAGAAGCGACGCAGAGCCGGCCAGCGCGAAATCGCCGTATCGCCGACTGACTTCCTGATACGACCAGCCCGTGTTCGCTGGTAGTTCCGGGACACTAATCTCCGTCAACAGCTCTTCCGGTTGCAGCGCGGTGGTCATGGTGGAAAGAAAAAAATCTTCGGCGCGCACGGAGCGTCGGGTCGTCTTCGCGCGCAGGAGCATTGAAGCGCCTAGCGTTACCATTGCCACCGGCAATTCAGCGGAAGGAAAGGCATGCGCCAAACTGCCGCCGACCGTGCCACGGTTGCGTATTTGGATATGGCCAATAAAGGCCGCGGCGTCGCGCAGCAGTGGCCAACGCCTGGCAATCTCAGCCGAGCGTTCGAGCTGGCGCTGGCGGGTCGTCGCGCCGATGCGCAACACGGCATCCTCCGCGCTCAAGTAGCTCAGTTCGTCGACACCGTTCAGATCGATTAGATGCGCCGGCCGGATGAGACGAAAATTCATCAGCGGTACAAGACTCTGGCCGCCGGCGAGCGGCCGCGCTTGATCGCCGAACTGCGACATCAAGCCCAGCGCTTCATCGATGGAGGTCGGATCGTGGTAATCAAATTTTGCCGGTTTCATGTTCGAGCAGCTTATATCGTGTTCGTGGTGGAATGACGAATTGCCGCATCGTCGCCGTGTTGGGCGATGACGGCCGCACGTTATTCTTGGACGCTTGCCTGAGCCGCGGTTTGTTCATCGCTAGGCCGAAGCCAGCGTGTGATTCACCGTGATGCGCTCCGCGCGGTAGAACTCGCCGAGAAAGTCTTCGCCGTCTTTGTAAGTCCTGTTCGGCACCAAGCGCGCGGCAAATGACATCGGTAGCGGATCGATATCGAAAGGATACGGACGCAGGACCGCCTTGTTTTCGCCGACTGTGTCAATATTGATTTTCACCGCGGATTGGCCGTGTTTCGTCGGCACGTCGACATCATTCAGCGAATTTGTCGGGCCGAGCTTGCGCGCCTTGCTGTTCAACGGATAACGGTTGCAGACAAACTGCGCCAATTGATCGAAGACCTCCATATATTCATAGTTGGTCCACACCTGCTCGTCGGAGGCATATCGCTTGAATTGTTCCGATCGCTGGAGCTGATCCAATAGCTTTAGCCGCAGATCCTCCTGGTGATCGACGTACGCCTTCACCCGAGGGTCACCGGTGCGGTCGGGAGGATAGCTGTACTTGCCATAGCCGGCGTTCATCAGCGCGACTCCGTGCATCGCCATCAACATCGCCGCGTAGGGATCACGGCTCAGCACCCGGTCGACTGAGTTTCTATAGAAATCGAGCCGGAGTTGTCCGAGATATTTGAAACTGCCGTCGTGGTAGTCCAGCGGCAATCCTTTGTCATTGAGCGTCGATGGCTTCATTTCCCACTCCCACCAGCCGATATCATGCTCGGTGGCGGCCAATACGACGGAAGAATAAGGCTGCGGCCGATCGAAGTGTTGATTGCCCCAATGAGCCGCGAAGTAGCCTGCCACTCGCGAGTGGTCGATCTGCAGCGCCAAGATGATCCGCGCATCGTCGTAGGGATAGGCCATCATAACTTTTCTACCTCCGCGAAGTTAACTTGCCCCGATTCCGAACTCCTGGCTGCTTACGGGTTCTTCCCTCATAGCTCGTTCCGCGTCTTATTGACAAACTGTGTGCATGATATCGGCACACTAAGAGCCACATCCGTCGGAAATCCCGCTTTGAACATTTTGAACGGAGCGCAGCGGTTGAACGATTTGAACGTCTTGAACCATCCCGTGGGTGCCTCACTTCACGTTTTCTCTCTGCAGGCGATCGGTAAACTGGGTCGTGATGAAAGATTCGAGATTCATCCTCCTAACCTCCGGATCGGTCTGGGCTAAGAAATCTCTGACGACCCGGATGCCGGCCAAAGGAGGAGAGGGGATATCTTTGAGCACTTTAGCGTTCATGTGCCAGGTTTCTTCTAATGCTTCGCGGTCATCAAGTTTCATAAAACGAGCGATAGCGCCGAGCGCCTGTTCTTTGTCCATCTTGTATAGGCGGATCGCTTTGACAAAGGCGCGGAGCACAGCATGAATCTCTTTCGGATTTTTTTCGACGGTCGATTGCATGACGACGAAGGCACCCGACGATGAGGGGAACCCCAGTTCGCCGAGGTCGGCGAGTTCGCGCAGCCCAGCCTTTCTCGCGACCAGGGTAAGCGGTGGCACGACAAAGGTCGACTGTACGTTATTGCTTCGAAGCGCGGCAAAACGAGCTGTTTGCGCACCGATCTGCAAGAGCGTTACATCTTTTTGCGCCTGCAGGCCGAACATCTCTAAAACTTTGCGAGCTCGAAAATCGCTATAGTCGCCAAAGCGATCGATGGCCAAACGCGTACCTTTTAATTCCGCAGGAGTCTTGATATTTGGCGCAGCGACAAACGAAGCGACTTCCTTGTCCGTCACACCGCCTACGAAACGTAGATCCGCGCCGTGAGCGGCGGCGCGGATCGGGCTCGCCGCCGCCACGATGGCCATGCGAATATCCCCCGAGATAAGCGCTTGTGAGATCTGCGGCCCTCCAATGTAAATGAACGTCGGGTGGATGCCTTCCTGCTCAAGCAGTTTGTGCTGCTCGATTAAACTGATGAAGGCGTAGGTGCCGCCGCGCGACACGTAGCCTATGGGAAAGTCGACTTGGGCTGCAGCCGGTTGAATAGGGCCAAGAATCAACAGCAGGGAAACATACAAAATTTGTTGAGCAATTATTTTTTTGTAGCGTTCCATTTACGTTTGAGTGATCCTTCCATTGCATTTTGACGTTTCTTGGGTCGGACCAGGCTATGTCTTTGCCATTT
>DASPXM010000035.1:0-8694 GCA_035637295.1 Verrucomicrobiia bacterium | reverse complement strand
ATTCTAATTGAGCATCAACCCGGGCCCGAGCCGTTCATGTCGTGGTTTGAAGAGCGCTTGTTCCAAACAACGCAAAAATCGCCTCTGACAGCTTACCAAGCGGTGCGATCGAGCAATCGTCTGTTTGTTCAGTACCAATCCGGTGAACGCGAGTTTTACGATCTCGTTAGCGATCCTGATCAGCTCCACAATATTGCCGCCGAAGTCGACCCACAATTGATCAAGCGTTACTCCCTTTGGCTTAGCCAACTTAAGAAGTGCAAAGGAGCCGATTGCCAGACAGCGGAGAATACGCGGTTTGGTGAGACGCACATCGCGCCCTAGCTCCAGGAGAACCCTGAAAATTCTTCTGTATCCGTTGAACAGCTTCGCGCTAAAGTTGCCCGCGAACATTGAGTTGGCGACGGCCTAAACCTGCGCCATACGATCTACTCCCTCATCCGCGAGTAGGAAATCTCTCTACTCGTGATGAATTCGAGCAGCGCAGCTTTACCATCATCGGTGACTTTTCGCGCCCGCTGCAGGGCAGGCACGATTTGTCCCGGTTCTTCGACGCGCTCGGACCAACCGCCGAGGGAACGCCCAAGGTCCGCGTAGTTGCCGAGGATGTTCATGGTGCCGTAGCGTTCGTGTGAGGCGTGCATCATGTGAGTTTCAGCGGCCATGAAGTTATTGTTGAGTACGATGGTCAATGTCGGGATATTGTTTCGAACCGCGGTTTCGAAATCCAAGCCGGTCATGCCGAAGGCAGCGTCGCCCATAAAATTAACGCAGAATTTTTCCGGCGCTGCGAGTTTGGCGCCCAGGATGAGACCCAGCCCCGTGCCCAATGCATGAGATTTTCCCCAACCGATGTAACTGCGTGGAGTCGGCGCTTGATAGAACGGGACGAGCTGGTTACGCGGGCTGCCGGCGTCATGGGTGACAATGCAGTTTTTGCGGTCAAAGAGGTTCATGAACTCCCACATGATGCGATAAGGATTGAGCGGTTTCTCATTCGAAGTCAGCTTCGGCATCCATTCGGCCATCCATTCCGCTTTGCCCTTTTTAACTTCCGCGGCCACCGTGCCATCGTTCTTCGATTTTCCACCCAGTAAATCTTTCACGGCTTGGATGAACTGGCTGAGCACGGGCTTGGCATCGCCGAGGATCGGATAATTGGCAGGATAGTGCTTATTAAGATCACGCTCGTCGTTGGTCGCGTGAATGATCGTCTTACCGGAAGGAATCGGCGCGGCGACGATGCCATGCTTCGTTAGACTCGACCCGACGGCGAAGATGGCATCGGCTTTCTGCAGAAACGTATGAACCGGCCGCGGCATGACGCCGGCGCCGGTGCCGAGAGAAAGCGGATGATCTTCGGGGAAAGCGCTCTTTCCTTCGAGCGGTGTTGTCACCGGCGCTTGGAGTAACTCGGCCAGCTTGGTGAGCTCATCGGTCGCTTCGGCGTAGAGCACGCCCTGGCCGGCGATGATGACCGGTGATTTTGCTTGCACCAAAATTTTGGCCGCTTCCTCTATGTCACGGGCATTGGCGCCGCTGACGGTTCTTTTCA
The DNA here is from genome assembly GCA_035637295.1 of Verrucomicrobiia bacterium. Lineage (GTDB taxonomy): Bacteria > Desulfobacterota > Binatia > UBA9968 > UBA9968 > DP-20. Next base: position 7,139 of record DASPXM010000035.1, on the reverse strand, counting down.
CCGGCGTGTAGTTCACACCGGCCGCTGGAAATTCCTCCACAGCTACGTCGTTGGGAATTTCCACCAATACGGGGCCAAGCCGGCCCATCTTGAGGTAGCTAAAGGCGCGACGCATGATCTCAGGCACTTGATCGGTCAGCGTGATCTCTTCGGTCCACTTGGTCACTGGCGCATACGCTTGAACCGAGCGAAAGAAATGAAATACCTGAGAGGTGTTGCGCGCGTGGCCGACTGGCAGCAAGAGAATTGGCACCGAATCAGAATAAGCCGTGCTGATGCCGGCGAATGCGTTCTCGGCGCCGGGACCAGCTTGCATGGTGAAAACACCGATGCGCTTGCCATTGGTGACGCGTGTGAAGCCGTCGGCGATCCCGACGCCTACGCGCTCCTGGCGGCAGACGATCGGTCTAATGCCTGCGGTCGCCGCGGCTTCGATCATGGTGTTCGTCGGATAACACGCCAGGAACTCTACACCTTCCCGCTTGAGAATTTCGGCAATAGCGTCGACGACTTTCATGGAACCTCCTTGAAATCAGAGTAGCGCGATTAACAAAGATTCGTCAGTCTGTTGGTCCAAATTGTAGCCGATGAAACTTACCGGTCGAGATCCCTCACTTTGTTCGGGATGACATCCTGGAGTGACCTGTCAATTAACCTGGCAAGGCTCATCAATTGCGAGGGGACTACACGCTCGCAGTTTCCCAATACTTCTCTTTCTTCAACTGTTCCGCGACATATTGTTTCGGGTCGAGCTCGGATGAGATTTTGCTGGCGATGCAGGCGACGTGGCGCATGTCGTTGGCGTCGGCGGTTCGAATGACATGCGGCGGTTCCTTGCCGGCCTGCACGGCGCGAACGCATTGCAGCAAAAATTTGCGCACCGTAATCACGGTGATGTCACTGATTCCAAGATGCTCTTGCGAGCGGTCGTAGATCGGACCCATGCTTTCGGTGGCGCAGGAATCGTGAATGAGAAAGATCTGTCCCATGCCGGTGAATGTCTCATGCTTTTGCTGCTCACGATCTTGCCGATAGTTGTTCTGTAGGTTGCGCAGCTTGTGAAAGTCCGCGCCGATCTCATCGTCATGCTGTCTTTCATCGTTCCGGATCGGGCGGGTACGGCGAAAGTGGATGTTGTAGCGCATACTATGTGTATCGTCGATGGGTACATGGGAATGGATGGTGTAGCCTTCGGGGTTCCCTTTCAAACCGCCAGTGGGAATAAATCCGTGGCACGGCAGCACGATGTTGGACACGCGCAGGTAAATGGTCTCGGCATCGATCTTACGGCAGGACAGCATTCTGACGCCGTAATCCATCTCAACCCCTTCCAATTGAGGCGCCGAATCCGCCGCGTACAAAACGCCGTCGCCACCGCCGCGCTGGCGCTCGCCGGTAAAATTCTTGTGCAGGACGGAAAGATGCGATGAATCGCATTCGCCTTCGAGGCCTTGCAACCAGCTGCAGTCCTGAACGGACTTGGTAACATACAGATGACTCGACGGCAGATTCATCCACTCATAATTCGGCAACAGAGGAATTTTATCCGTCGGACCGAGATAGCTCCAAACAACGCCTGCGGCCTCCCGGCATGGATACGCGGTGTGGTGGACTTTATTTTTTAGTGTGCTCCCAGGGGGTTCCGCGGGGGTTTCCAATACGTTGCCGTCGATATCGTACTTCCAGCCATGATAGATGCAGCGCAGGCCGCAATCTTCATTGCGACCGAAGAAAAGTGAAGTGCCGCGATGGGAGCAATGCTCGTCTAAAAGACCGACGCGCCCCTGGCTGTCGCGAAAGGCGACGAGATCCTCGCCGAGCAAACGCACGCGCACCGGGGGAAAGTCGGGCTCAGAAATTTCGCTCGACAGCAAAGCGGGAATCCAATAACGCCGCATAAGCTCGCCCATGGGTTTTCCTGGGCCGACTTGGGTAAGTAAGTCGTTTTCTTCTCGCGGTAGCATGGTCAATCCTTTACATTCTTTTCCCTGGTCGATCTGAATTGCAGCATTATCTGGCAAATAATTTCAACTTCTCTGCGGGAAAGCGCACGTAGATTTGTTTTGCCGGTGCGCTTTGAGTCGATTTAAAACGGAGCCGTTTACCCCCGACGATCAGATCACATACGGTCAGCTCGCCTAGAAAAGTCGATGAAACGACTTCGGCGGCAAACTCGTTTTCCAAACCGGATGGCGCCGCAGAAAGCTCGAGTTCTTCCGGGCGAATCGCGATAGTGACGTTTTTAAATTTCGGGTCGGGAATCCTGCAGGTCATTTTTCCCAAAGTGGTTTCAATTTGGCTACCGTTGGTGACTACCCCATCGAGTAAGTTCGTGGAGCCGAGAAACTCGCAGACCTCGCGACTTGACGGCATCTCATAAAGCTCCCGCGGCGGCGCGCACTGCAGCACTTTGCCTTTGCTCATCACCGCCACACGATCGGCCAACGCCAGCGCTTCCACCTGATCATGGGTGACGTAGAGCACCGCGATGCCAAATGTCCGCGACAGATTCTTGATTTCGTCGCGCACCTCTTCACGAAGGCGCGCGTCTAAATTGCTCAGCGGCTCGTCCATAAGCAGCACCTTTGGCTCGACGGCGAGAGCGCGTGCCAACGCCACCCGTTGCTGCTGTCCGCCGCTTAAAAATGGTGCCGGACGATCGGCAAACCCGGAAAGCTGTACCATTTCCAAGGCGTTTATCACTTTCTTTTTGATCTTCTCGCTGGAGAGTTTCTGCGGGCCGTTGGCCAGGGGAAATGCGACATTTTGGTACACGGTCATGTGCGGCCATACCGCATAAGACTGAAACACCATGCCAAGTCGGCGCGTCTCAGGCGCGGTGAAAAAATTCCGCTCGGCGGAGCTGACCAGCGCATTACTGATCGTAATTTCGCCGCCATCAGGTTTTTCCAGTCCAGCCACACAGCGAAGCAAGGTCGTTTTGCCTGAACCGCTCAGCCCAAGAAGAACGAAGAACTCGCGTTCGCCGACGTCGATCGTGACCCCATCGACGGCGCGAACAGACTCGGTGCCGGACTTATAGTCTTTGATAAGATTCTTGATCGAGATCACGGCCTCATAACCTGACCTGAGCGATCTACCCTTGTCGCCGCGAGAAGCGAAGCACCGATTCTTTAACTTTGCCGCAGTTATTCAACCGTTTTCTCTATCACTCCAACGGTGATTTGCAACTAGAGTTCCGGCGCTAATTTCTGATGCCAAAGCCTACGGGTTGGTAAAATTTAACCGCCAATAATAATTGGCCAAACCGAGGTATTCGTGGATCGTTATGAAAAGTTTATACGCGACATGCTCGTTCGGGAAAAAATCTAAGGGCGTGAGTTGAAATTCGGCGAGCGAGAAATCGGCGGCAGCCGGGATAGGTTCAGGCGCGATTGCGGAGAATACCAACAGGCTGCGCGGCATATGTATCGCCGAGGTGACGAGTAAGTAGCGTTTCCAGCCGTTTTTTTTGAGCAGCTTTTGAGTTTCGACAGCGCTCTCGAAAGTATCGCGCGATTGGTCCTCGCCGATCACCTCGCTTTTCGGCACTCCCCAACCGATAAGGTAATCGCGAGCGATCTTGTTCTCGTCTTTATCGGAAGTAAATGGATTCACATGGCCGCCCGAAACGATGATCGGCTTGGGCTGAATTCGATAGAGGCGCCAGGCTTCATCCAGACGGCGAAACATGAATTCATCGATCGTCGGGAAAGGAATCAGCCCGCTGGCGGGGGTCATGCTGCCGGTCAAAACGACAATCGCGTCATAGGCGCCGACCCGGTTCGGGTCGAGCACGGGCGGATGGCGCGTTTCCAGCGGATAGCGGAGCGCGTAGTTGACCGGCCCGCTGTGCAGCGCGAGAATCAGCAAAAAGGTAATGAAAAGCAGTTTGCGTGCCCAGGTTCGCCGCCAAAAAATCAGCACGGTCAAAAGCATGATCAGCCAGGGCGTCGGCGGCAGAAGGAGCGCTTTAAGGAATTGCTTGAGGATGAACATATGTTAGGCGTAGTTTCCCCCTCCTTCATCCTCCCCCGCGAGCGGGGGAGGAAAGAGGTGGGGGTCACAGAGCCGCAGAGTATGCAAAGGGTCTTGGCAATGTAATATGCAGGTCATCATTCGCTATCCGGCTGCTTTTCCGGCGCGGCGTTCGAGAAGGCGGGTAGAGCCATACAAGTTTTTTCGATCTGTTGGAGCGTCGGATACCGCGTAAGATCGCAGCCATAGCGGCGTGCGTTGCCGAGTTGCGGTACGAGGCAGATATCGGCCAGCGTAGGTGTATCCCCGAAACAAAACTTGCCGCGCTTGGGCTGCGCGACGATCAACTGCTCGAGAGCTGATAGACCCAGGTCGATCCAATGCTGTGCCCAACGATTCACTTGGTCATCGGTTTGGTTGTATTCTTTCTTGACGTGGTTGAGCACACGCAGATTCTGTATCGGGTGCACCTCGCAGGCGATGACCAACGCCATGCTTCGCACCAGCGCGCGGTCGGCAGGATCGCTCGGCAACAGCGGCGGCTGGGGATATTTCTCATCAAGATACTCGACGATGGCGAGCGATTGGGTCAGAACTCTTCCGCCGTCTTCCAGCGTGGGCACGAGCGCTTGCGGATTGACCGCCTTATACGCCGCGGTGAATTGCTCGCCGCCGCCGCGGCGCAAATGGATCGGCGCTTGCTCATAACTCAAGCTCTTTAGATTGAGAGCAATGCGCACACGGTAGGACGCCGAGCTACGGAAAAAAGTATAGAGCTTCATGAAAATTCCTCAAACTTGGAATAATGGAGCGTTGGAGCGGTGGAGTGTTGGGTTAAAATTCCCAATACTCCATAGTCCATCACTCCAATTGCATTTTTCACTAAAAAAATATTCTTCTATATTCCTTGCGTTTTTCCGCATAGGCGGCGGTATCGAGTTCGTCCATCTCTACGGTTTGAATTTTTTCGGCGTCGGCTATCGGCGGGTAGATTCCTTTACGCGTGACGAACTCGCCGTGCTTGGCCATTACTTTGAGACTGTCGTCGGCGAGAAAGTGATCGATCAATGCTTTTCCCGCATTCGGATGAAGCGCCCGGCTGCTGAGCGCGATGGCGTGGCCGTGGCTTAACATCTTGTCCATGCGCACGTATTCGAGCGGCGCCCCTTTCTGACCAAACACAACGACGTACTTGAGATAACTAATCGCAAGCGGTGTTTCACCCGTGGTAACACGTTCAGCGGCATTGAGTACGCCCTCGACGATCACTGGCCTGGTCGCGCCGAGGCGGCGCAAGTAATCGTCGGCGCGCTCTTTGCCCATGAGCTTATGCAGACTAGCCGGCCACATGACCGCCACCGCGCCTCGGGTTGGATCAGGAAAAGCGAGCTTGCCTTTGAATTCGGGTTTCAACAGATCTTCGAGAGTCTTGGGCGCCTTGTCGGGACTGATGATGCTCTTGTTGTAGAGGATGCCGACGACGCTGGTGCGGTAGCTCGGGCCCAACTGCGGATGAATGAGCTCCGCCGGGAAATTTTTCGCCAAGGGCGAATTATAAGGCGTGAATGCTCCATCCTTGAGCATGATCTCCATCGGCCCGGCGTTGTTGATTACCACATCGAAGAGCGGCTTGCCGGCCTTGCGTTCGGTGATGACGCGCTCAAGCACCGCGGCGCCGGACGCGCGCCAATATTCAAGGGCAAACCCCATCTTTTTTTCAAAGAACTTCTGAATCCCTTCGAAGATGTCCTGTTCCATCGAGCCATAGACGATGACTTTGCCTTCTTTTTTGGCTTCGCCGATGAGCTTGGTATCCTGGGCGAAAAGCGGAGAAGCGAGACAGAGAAACAGATAGCAATAGAAAAAGAATTTAACCCCTCTCATCAATCGCCTCGTGAACACAAGTAGGGACACGGCATGCCGGGTCCCTACGCCGTCTCGCAAAACCCGCGTTCGCTACGCCGCCAATTCCACGGCTGTTACGAACGGCAGCCCGCTCGCGATTTCGCGCGCGCCCGAGTCGTCAATTATTAGCAACGACCCGTCGGAAGTGCCGGCGACCATGCCGTTGCCATCAGGAGTCGGGCACATATGCATGACGCCTCCTTTGAGATTGTCGACGATTTTTTCCCACGTCGCTCCTTTGTCACGGCTACGAAAGATTGCCGCAATGGCGCCTTCTTCGCGGATCCAATGGTTCGGTCGCCCCTTGGCACAACCGACATAAACAACGCCATTCCTGTCTTCGGCGACGGATGTGCCGTAATCGTGGGTCTTGGGCGAAATGTTTTCCCAATGACCGGCGCGGTCGAAACTGCGGAAGCAAGCTTCGCCGCACGCGAGGTAAACCATCCCGGTATTTTGTTCGGAAGCGAGGATCTCGTGAACGTCCATGTCGGTGAGTCCCTCGTTGGCCGGCGTCCACGTATAGCCGCTGTCATCGCTGATCAGCATGCCGCCGACTTCAATGCCGGCATAGAGCCGCGCTGGCGCGGCCGGATCGTAGGCAAGATAACGCGCGCGAGACTGAAGCTCCGGGCTCGGTGGAAAATTCGCTCCCGCGCTGTTGACACGCGCTCCCTCTAATTCTTCCCATCCGCCGTTCTTGCTGCGATAAACAGCCGACGGGATCGTTCCGACCATGACGCCGCCGTTCAACGCCAAGGCTGAGAAAAGCATCATCTTTGGTGTGTTCGGTTCGGCCCGCTTCCAGCGCACGCCGGCGTTCTCGGTGTAGAAAAGACCGGAATGCTCGCTGCCGGCGTAAATCTTTTGCGGGTTGTCCGGATCGACGGACATGCAGGTGAGCGTCCAATAGGTTAAATCGCGCTTGGTTTGTCGAAGCTCTTTACCGTCTTGCTCGAAGCGATACCATCCCGAAAACGTTGCGACGTGGAGTGCCTTTTTGCCGTTGGACCCACCCATAATTATCTCCTTTATGGCGAAGCGAAATTTGACACATTTCTAACTCGTTCGGAGCGTAAATCGCAACCCGACACGAAAATGCCTGGAATTCGTCCGGTCAACGCGCATTATCGCCAGGTATCGATCAGCGCTTTTGAGTCGACGATTTCGGCGAATCGTTCCATGCGCTTAAGTGCGGCGTTGTGGCCTTCCTCGGTATACGTGCCCACGCAGTCACGCACGACGACCATGAAGTA
>DASPXM010000034.1:0-22651 GCA_035637295.1 Verrucomicrobiia bacterium | reverse complement strand
AAAAAACCAACAACGTGAGTAGCATCTAAAATCGCTCGGTCAGAGAAGCCGTTCGAGCGTAGCTTTGCGATGTCATTAGGAGTGACTTGGCTGGGATCGCGCGCCACTTTTTCGGCAAAGGATAGGAGTTGCTTCATCTCTGGATCGACGGGAGCAGTACGGTAATCTTTCATGAGCGCATCGGCCAATGTCGCGTTGTTCAGTTCTTCACGGAGAAACTCTCCGTTGGACTCTGTTCAGTAAAAACAATTATTCACTCTAGAGGCTACGATGGCCACCATTTTCCGCTGTGCCCGGCTCAACGGCGAGGGTCCTTCCATAAGCGTGCGAAAGAGGGGGCCTAACGTCGCGAGAAGACGTGGGTTGAGACTTGAGACTTTAACAATATTGGGAACCCGCCCCCGCCTCCACCGCGCCACCCGATAGACCCAAGTTAGGAATCCTCGCGCCTCGTTCTCCTCGAATGTTCTGATCCACGCCATTTTTGGATCTCCTTTCAGATAAGTGGTCTCTCAGCGCATAAGAAACGTGGTGACATAGGATGTCGACTGGCTAGGAAGTGACATCGGCCTGTAAAAGTCCTGCCTATATCTAGAGCGTGTTACTTCCCAAAGAAATGATGATGACCGACGGCGAAATAAACTGTCGCCCGCCAGAACTAACGCTGATTGGATGGCCGCTACTAGTTACAAAACCCGAAGAAAATCCAGTGCGGATGGAATGACCAGCTGCAGTGTAGGGCTCAGCGTTAGCAAAAAGAGAAATGCCAGGAGAAAAACAACATGCTTCTTCACTGTCGTTCCTCCCTTTAGTTACGAGTCTAAGCACTGCCACCTGGCGTTTTCAAGAGCCGCTCTTTTCCGGGAAATAAGAGACAACGTATATTTTCGTTAACAATCTCTCCGCTCGGATTAACATAGCAGCCCCAGATACATTGGAGCGGTTACAATGGAATGCGAGGCCAGCCCAGGGCTCATATCGACGTTGTGGAGGACTGCGGGAGAAGCCATAGGGCAGAGAACCATTGAGGTCTAAGGTTGCCGTTCACCGACGATGCTGAAATCCACCTCCACCTGATTTCCCGACTTTAAGAAAAGCAGGCGCGGGACTGTGATATTGAACTCCTCCAGGAACAATCGAAAGCTGCCTTGTGCGATGATCTTGTTGGTTTGGTAAAGCAATCGAACCGGTACAATCACTTCTCTTTGGACTCCATGGAGCTCAAGCCGTCCCTTGAGTGTGATTTGCCACGGCTCTTTGAGAGAGTGAGGTCGCTCGCTCTTTTGAATACCGGTGCTGTCTAGCCGGATCACAGGATACTGCTTAACTTCCAAGTAATATTCCTGAACGTCCTGATCCCTCAATCCGATATTACTGTTGTAACTGTTGGCATCGATCACCAGGCTGACGGAAGCTGTCTCCGCCAAACGATCAATGTCGCCCCACGCCTCACCTTGGCGAAGACGAAACATACCGTTTACGAGATTGCCAAACGGATCCTTGGTCTTCGTGGCGATTTGGCTCTCCTTGGGATCTAGGCGAAAGCGCTGGACTTCGGCGAAAGCGGACGGGGAAAGAAGAGAAAGGACAAATGATATGAACAAAAAGAAATAAGACCAGCACGGCACGAACCTGTTTTACGCACCATAAACGTTTCAATGCAATAGTTCGACCCCAGGCCAGCGCAGTTTCATCGAATCAACGGCGATAACACAGGGTGTAGCCAGACTTGTTTGACCGTCAGAGTATTGCACGTGGGCGGCGGGTGGCTTGGAGCGCAACTGTCTTAAACAGAAGCAGCACCCGATACTCCTCGTCGTGGGGGGTGAAAAAACGCGCAGACGTGGCTTTGCGCGTCTAGCACCGAACCAGCGAAGCAAATCGGGGTTTCACTCCAGGGAGATTGATTGCTCATGGTCTTCAAGTTCAACCCGTTGAAGCCCGTTCAACCGCTGCGCTCAGTTCAAACCGATTGAACTATTTGAACGATTTGAACGTCTTAAATCTTGCCGCGCCAGGCGCCGGTCTCTCTGCCACGCGCTTCGATGAAATCCTTGAAGCGCTCGAGATCGCCTTGCACTCGATTCGACAGGATCCCGAGCTTATCTCCGGCCTGCTCGATAAATCCTTCGGGTTCATAGCCGATACGCAACGTCACCCGAGTGATATCCTCGTTAATGGGGTTGAACGAGACCATGCCGTTGCGCACCGGACCGTTGGCGCCGTACCAGACGATTCGTTTGTCCGGGACCTGCTCGGAGATTTCGGCCTCCCATTCGACGGTTTTTCCCGCGATCTTGGCAACCCAACGCAGACCGGTTTCGTCGAGTTGCTTGACGCTTTCGATGTTTTCCATAAATCGGGGAAATTCCTCGAACTGGGTCCATTGATTATAAACCGTGCTCACCGGGACATTAACGTCAATGCATTTTTCGATCGTTTCCATAATTCATTCCTCGTCAATGAAAGATATTCTTCAGCTATTTAGCGACATCGTCTTTGTCGGCGCCATACGTCGAATCGTCAATCGAGTGCCGCGCCGGTTACGGAAAAGCATCGTCACTCGCAACGAATACGAGTTTGCTATTTTTTCGCCCAACTTATGATTGCGCCCCAGATGACAAGAAACAATCCGATCAGCATCAGTCCGACGCCGACTGGTGCGATGATCAAAGTGAAACCAGCGCCCAGAAGCGTCAACAGAATTCCCCCAGCCAACGGATTGACGCTACGTTGGGCAAAATAGTCTTTGGCTGGCTCTGCCTGCGCCGCGATCGTCGACATTTCTTCGTGCACAAGAGTTTCTGCGAGTTCCTTTAATTCACCGCGCCTTTCCGGATCGGCCGTGCGGATTACACTGCCGATTTCCGCAACCAATTTCTCGACTGCCTGCTCGGTGGTGGCCGAAAAATCAGAATTGGCGTGCTCATGTCGCGGCCCGCTGTATACATATTCGCGTTTCGACATAATCGATCTCCGTTTACTAAATACCGCAAAACACAGGCCAGCAGAAATATGCGCCCTAATTCCAAGCCCTTCAAACTATTGAGCGGCGTCGTGTCCGATCCGAGAAGGAAATTTCCTCACAATGAAGAGGTAAAAGAGTTCTCCCTCTATGGACTTACTCAGCCAGAGCGGCAATCCCACTATCACTCCGGACTAAGTTTTTCGGACTCTAATGAATTACTCGACTGATTAGAGTTTGAAAATGCCTTCAGTCAGTCTCTTGCGCTTTTAGCTCTGCGCCTCAGGTCGTGCGATGATTCTTCGGCGCGATCCTGTTGTTGCGGCGCTAAAACTGGAAGCTCGTCGCCCGTGATCAGTCGTGCCGCGCGATTACGGCTGAAGTAATACCAGCCCCATTGAACCAAAACGAGAATTTTGTTCTCGAATTCGACCAACTGTACGAGATGAACGAACAGCCACATGAGCCACGCAATGAATCCGGTAAACTGAAACCTGCCGACATGCGCAACCGCTGATGCTCGTCCGATGATCGCCATGCTGCCGCGATCGCGGTAATGAAATGGAGCGACGCTTTTTCCTGTGATTCGGTTCTGAAGAATTCGCCCGACGTATTGACCTTGCTGCATCGCGACCGGTGCGACACCGGGAAGAGGCTTGCCGGTTTGATGGGAATAGTTGGCTAGATCGCCGATTACGAAGATCTCCGGATAGCCCGCAAGGGTGAGATCAGGCTCAACCACAATTCGTCCAGCCCCATCCAATTTGACTCCGGTCGCTTTAGCAAGCACTTGGCCCAGGAATGACGCCTGCACACCGGCAGCCCAGATCACCGTCCGGCACGGAATGCGCTCGAGGCTCTCTCCGCGCTTGACCGTAACCGAGCCGGGATGGAGTTCCGTAACAACCGCGTTCACATCGGCTTTAACTCCCAGTTTGGCCAGGAAGGCGGTTGCTCGTTCGGACAGTTCTGCTGGATATGATGGAAGAATGCGATCGCTCCCCTCGATCAATAAGATTCGCGCCTTGGATGGATCGATATTGCGAAAGTCATGTCTGAGAGTGTCATTCGCGATCTCGCCCAATGCGCCGGCCAGCTCGACACCGGTAGGTCCGCCGCCGACTATAACAAAGGTCAACAACGCCTCGAGCGTTTGCGGATCGCTTTCTCGTTCGGCGGCCTCGAATGCAATGAAGATACGCCGTCGAATTTCCGTCGCGTCCTCGACGGTCTTGAGTCCGGGGGCGATTTTTCCCCAGTCGTCATTGCCAAAATAGTAGTGACGGGAGCCGGTTGCGACAATGAGCGTGTCGTAGTCGACCACTCCATCGGTGAGCAGTACCCGACGCCCTTCGATGTCAATATCGATTACTTCGGCCAAAAGAACGCGAGCATTCTTCTGCCGTCGAAGCGTTGCCCGTAGCGTCGAGGCGATGTTCGCGGGAGAAAGCCAACCCGTCGCCACCTGGTAGAGAAGCGGTTGGAATAGATGAAAATTGCGCCGATCGATCAGCGTGATTTCGACCGGGGCATTCTTTAAAGCTTGGGCGGCGGCCAGGCCACCGAATCCACCGCCGATAACCACGATGCGCGATGTCTTTTTTGTTTTTGGATCCGTACTATTTATATTTGCCTGCTCGATGACAACTTCACCAATCACGCGGTTTGGCCAATTTGATTAATCCCATGATACTCGATGCGGTGCCGGACTAGACAAGCTCGCGCAACTTTTCCGACAACGCGATCCGTTCCTGCCTGAAGAATTGACGGGTTATCTGGAATGATCTGCCAAGCTCCGGTAATGACGCTGTCCTCGCTCGTATCCGCGCCGAAAGGAGTCCTTGCGGTAAATCTCCGGGTGGCGCGACCGGAGATACGCCGATGCCTCATCATACGAACTTCCGCGCGTTGACAAGTGCAGCGCCGCTTCGAAGCCGAGCCGGTATTCGTTCTCGTCCTGAAAAAAATCTTGACCCTCTCGAGTATAATGCTCCTGCTCGGCGTCGCGCATGCCGACCCACCACTGTTCGCGGGCCGCATCCACGCTTTCGGCGCCATTGCGTTCGAAGATCGTCCGAGCGGTATCGGCTTGTTCGCTATCATCAGCAAATATGAACAACACCGTTCGTCCTTGCTTGAGCGCGTCTTCGTAGACGAATATCTCGTCCTTGGGCAACCCTTCCGTTAGCGCGTTTTCCAAACTTCCGCCTACGGCGGCGCCACCAATCGCTCCACCGATACCCAGTAGCGCCGACGCCGCAAGTCCGATGGCGATGGCCGGCCCAACTCCCGGCAGGATTGCGCTCGCGAGCGACATTCCCAAGGGCGCGCCGGCGGCTGTCCCAGTGGCAGCACCCACCACTCCACCAACGGCTTTTCCCATGCCCGGCTGTTCGCCGCCGGTGGACGGAATAGAATCGATCTTCGCCGCGGACGCCCCGGGAGTTAAAAAATTGATGCGATCGTCTGGAATTCCGGCCGCAGTGAGTTCTTCGGCGCTTTGTCTCGCCTGTTCGAATGAAGCGAAAATACCAGTGACTGCTTTCATATCATTCCTCTCGATATTTCTAAATATCAGTCGCGACACAACCAATTCTGAAGTTTCGTCAGCTACCTCTCTTTGCCGAGCTCGACCACCGGTGAATTACGTGATTTATGAAACCGCTTTCTTGTTGTGAGTCCGGCAAGCACCAGAAGTCTTGGGCTTAGACTTAACACTGCGGGCGGTCGTCTTTGTGCGGCGGAATTTCCGACGGGGGCGCGCCATAAAAAGTCCAACTAGAGCACCGCGACTTGGGCTATGTGGCCCAATCCCACGACCGCATAGCGAATCTTTCGATTGTCAAATTTCATTCAATTCACAGGATTTCACGCCTGCATAACTGTGGATCGTGCGTATGTGGCGTCTACGTTCGATTCTTGGATCGAGATTCCGCCTCCTTGGTGAAAAGCGAAGCGTGGCGTTCATACCATTCCTCTGCCCAACGATTTACTTCCGGGTTTCGATCACCGTATTTTTTTTGTACGATACCAAGAAACTTAGCGTAGTCGCCCTCCGCTTCCAGAAGATCCTTATCCGTCAACCGACCCCATTTGTTCTTAACCTCGCCTTTGAACTGTTGCCAGCTCCCTTTAAATTGTTCCTCGTCCATAACAACGTACCTCCCTCAGCTCTACGTGATCGCAAGGCGTTCGGTCCTGGTCCAACATAAGCGCACATAGAGTGCCAACGGCATAAGGTACGATGTATCGGCAAGTTACAAACTTTTGATATCTTTAGAGGCATTGGTCTGCAGGATGACCTCCTACAACTGAGGGAATTACCATTACTCTCTTACCCGACAAAATTCCCCGGCGTGTAATTCGCTGCCGTTCGTCGCCGTGACGCTCAGGTATTCGGAACCGAGCAAAAAACAATCCCTCGGGGCTCATCTTCCACCTTGTTTCGTCGGAGCAGAACCTTCGATGTCTGCGGGCACGCCCAATGAGCGCAGCGCATTCAAGACTGAATCCAGAATGACGGGTTGGGGATCTGCTGGCGCCATGCCCTCCTCGTCGGCAACTTGGAGCTCTCTCGCGTCATATTCCCAGCGCTTGAGGATTTCGATTTTTTGCTCCCGTGACAAATCATTTGTCTCGACAACCTCCTGGGGTTTTGAAAAAATCGCAGTCGGATCATTCAACGCTTTCTTGATATCGATCATCGCCCCCTCCTATCGATGGGTAAAGGAGTTGCGGGTTACTCTTTGACCTGCCGTCTGGACGATCGCTTGGATTCACTCGTAATCGTGCAAATCGCGTCTGGCGCTTCGATCTTCAAAACCAACGATTCGCTGACGGCGAAGTGTTCATGTGCGGCGTCCGAAGTGAGATGGCTCACTTGCAAGTCTTGGCCAAGGACGATGGATCCCACGTCGCGAGCTACTAAAACGCATCCTTCGATCGCGGCTTTGACGATACCCCGCGTGCAAAGGCGCTTGAGATGTTCGATTTGAAGAAGATCGGAACCGGCATAACGCCGGAACAAGCTGTTGTACAGCTCCGGCGCCAGAGCGAGTCCATAGGGGCCGCGGTAACCTTTACCGTCCAAAGCGTTCACCGCAGTGATGACGTCCCCAAGCACTTCATCGACGTTGTCCCAATCGCCGGCGTTTACATTCTGCCGACCCTCGACTGTCAATAAGCCGCCCAAATGAAAATCCGATTGGCCCTGATAAATAAACTCTTCCTCGCGGGCAGCGACTGCTTGGGCTGCATCTTCGGCAACCTTTAAATTGAGTGGCTGTCCCGTTTCTTGAAATGCTGCGATGCGCCGCTTTGAAATGGCAAAGCGGCGATAAATCATCGGAACTGAAAGCGCGCGACTGACCACCGCACTGGCTTCGTCAGGTCCCGGCTCGCGGCATCGATCATCATTTCCTACCTCGACGGTGGTTAGGCTGACACCATAAGGGCCTTCAACATCGATGATTCGCCGGCCGCTCAGGATCTCCCGAGCCGCCGAAATCGCAGCTTCCTCGATCCGCTTCATCAATTCTGAAGTGATGACTCCAGATGCGCTCTCTTCCCCCATCCTCAACTCGCTTTCATGTCGCCAATCGTGAGCCGGAGGCTGCTTCGCTCCGGCCTGGCTATTTCTTCTTTTTTTCCTTCGTTTGTATCTTCCTCGATCTCGGTTATTTCCCCGCTCGTGAACAGAAACAATTTCAATGCTTCGTCGAACTTCGGGACGTTGCGGCGTATCCATTCAAGCGTCATGCTCGCATGCTCGATTTCTTCATCCCTATTGTGTTTTAGGACTGCTTTTAGTTGTGGATCTTTACAGGCTTCGGCTCGCTGATTGTACCAATCTACCGCCTCCAGCTCTTCAATCAGTGAGATAACCGCGCGATGAACATCAATCGTCCGCGCGGTCAATTGTTCAGCGGGTTCATGCAATGAGGTTGATGACATGCCATTCCTTCCGAGTCTTACAGTCTGTCGAACTAATCGAAGTTTTATTGAGCAAACTGCAGGTCAACGTACTTTAAATGAAAAAGTCTCGATCCCCGGCCAACGCCACGTCTCCGTCGACGAAGGCGAAGAGATCGAGACTTATTTCACTCGGCTGGCCGAATGACGCGAGCGCAGCAACGTCTCACGGCATTCCGCCAACCTAAACTGGCGGTCGTCTTCCCATTACCAAACCAACAAGAAACAGAACCAAAAACACTACGAACAATATCCATGCGATTTGCGTCGCAGCGCCGGCGATTCCGCTAAGTCCTAGAATCCCGGCAATGAGCGCTATCACAAGAAAAGTTATCGCCCAATTTAACATTTGGTTATCCTCCTTTTCGCGGAAAACATTTTTGTTGCTGCCAGTAAGTTATGATTCCTGAAAACAAGACCTCGCTACAGTTTTACCAGTCCCAAAATTCCTATTACGATCAGATAGATGGCCACGATGTAATTCAGCAGCCTGGGAATCATTAAGATCAGTATTCCTGCTATCAGCGATGCTATAGGTTGCAGCCCGATGTAGACTTGCATCGTTTCGGCCTCCTCATTCCGATATCGTCTTGCAGTCCAAACACGCCCATCTGAAGCCGCGGTGAGCCACTTAATTCACTCCGCTATGCCGAGATATTCTGCTGGAATCAGTAGTCGTATCGGGCCCTGCTTCATTTAAGCCTGCCGCTCTTAATTTATTGCGCGACTGCTCCGCTAAGTTCAGATATTCCGCCCGTATGCGATCCAGATCCTTTTCTTCCAGTTCCTCCAGATTCAAAAGAGCGTTCTGGGCAGTATCAACGGCACGAATCAGCTCGTCGAGCTTTATATGCATCGCTTCGGCATCTCGGTTTTGGGTATTTTGAATCAAAAACACCATTAGAAATGTGACGATCGTTGTGCCCGTATTGATGATCAGTTGCCACGTATCGCTAAATCCAAAAATCGGTCCGCTCAGCAACCATAAAATAATCAGCGCACATGCGCCGCCGAAGGCGACCGGTTGCCCCACAGCGCGGGCCATCCATCTTGAGAAGTGGCCAAACCGCGATGCTGGTCGGATCCCTCCCATCAGAGGTTTCCTTTACGTACAACCACGAATCAAAAACAGAATGAACAATACGGGTATCGGCACGCCGAGAGCCCATAAAAGAATCCAGCCGACCTTACCCTGCTGATTTAAGATTCTTCTCATTCGTGATGCTACCGGATTTACCTCGCGTTCAGCCAATTCGTCTCAGAGCCGATCGCTTACTCAGCCGCACCCGCCGCTTCAAAAACAAATCTTGCAAGATATACGACACCAGCGCGTTGGTCGTAACGCGATTAGCCGTTAGCGGTGCGACCTGGTCGGTAACCGCAACTATCAGCTCTCCCAACGTCGTGTTAACACGTTTCTCCGCGCTCATGTTCCGCTACCCTCCTCGTCATTTTTTCTTGCTATCCCCTTAGCTAGCGCTGCCCCAGAGTATCTGCAGTCGCACCGCTTCCCGTCTTGGTGAAATCAGTGAGCAACGGCTGTGCCATGCCTCGATACTCGGTGGTTTCCCTATATTATTAATATCTTCTTGATCGATGCCGAGGTTCGCCCGCTATGAAAATCGAGCAGTATATTTCCGACAAATTGTCTGAAATACTCCTCAAACGAGCCAACTGGGACATCGTGATTCCTTATCGAGTTAAGCGGTCGCGTGACGCGCGTCGTTGAGCAGAAGGAATGCAGCAATCGGTGCAGGCTCGTCGGTCTAGGCTTGCGCGAGTTACAGCTCTCCTAAGTGTCTCCGCTTGATTCGTCTAAACCGTCGCCAAGCCAAAAACGCGACTACATTTTCCCTGCGGCGCGTGTCCGATTAATCGATCCGGGGATCACAAAAAATATCGGCGCCGGTCTGTTGCGGTTACAGGTTGAACTCATGTCCGCCCGCTGTTGACCAGTCTTTTTCATCCTGCTTTTGTCGCGAAAGTCAGACAGACTTTTTTGATCAAATTTTCATCTCCCTGTAAGTGCTTAGAAGCACGGTGCTATCGCCAAGATCGGTCGTGGCACGTGATTTGTTTAAAGATCATTCGGGCCTAAAGCAGAAAAAAACAGGAGGAATAAAAAGATGAAATTCAGTACTTTTTCATTCGTTGTTTTATTGACTGCCTCGACGGCCGTGTCGATGGTGGGCTGTACGTCAATGACCGGTCAATCCGCCGGTCAATATGTCGATGACCGAACAATTACTAGTTCGGTGAAAGCTAAGCTGGTTGCCGACAAAGCCACTAACTTAACGCGAGTTGACGTTGATACCACCAACAGAGTGGTATACCTCAATGGCATCGTCCAATCGCGCGAGCAAAAAGCCCGTGCCGAGCAACTTGCTATGCAGGTCAGCGGAGTAAGAGAAGTCAAGAACAATTTACAAATCCAAGGATCCAGATAATATGATCAACAGGGATCGGCTCGCGATCAATACGCATCTCCGATCCCTCGCCGATGGTAGCATGCGCGCCGCATCTTGGAATGCAAATGCGGCGCGCATGCCGGCCTGGAAGAAAAATTCTCGACGCCTCTCTAGTGGCTCAGTTTCGCCAGCGGACTCATTGCGGGAATCGCTCATTCGTTTCCACGAAGATAATCTTCCCTATGATGACCATCATCCTCGTGATTGTTCTTCTGCTATGGCTGATTGGAGTCATTACCGCGTACACTTTGGGGGGCCTGATTCACCTTCTCTTGCTTCTGGCTCTGATTGTTTTGCTCATCGATATCCTCGATCGCCGTAAGGTGCTGTGAGCAAGAATCCAGGGGGTATTATGAAACCGATACTGCTGATCGGAATTGTCTTGATCCTATTCGGTATCGTCGCTCTTTCCTACGAGCAAATCACGTACAAAACCAAGGAAAAGATTATCGACATCGGGCCAATACAAGCTACAGCTGAACGAGAAAAATCAATTCCTTTGCCCCCGTTATTGGGCGGGCTGGCGCTGGTCGCGGGTATCGGCCTAGTCGCAGTCGGATACAAGAAACCCTAGCAATCGGATACAGCATCAAACGGACCGAAGAGTGAATCGGACATCGCTGTTTCCGTTTGGCTGAAATAATTCTCACTTCCGTTTTTTATTCCATTCTCGAAATCCGAATCCGTCTATGCGCGCTGGGCTGCTTTGGGTTTTTTATCATGAGCACTATGGCAGCCTCGGTTAGTTCCGCCTGTGCGAGTTCTCGTCGTCCATCCGTTTGTGCCTCGATACACTCCCACTGAATACCTGGTTGGCACGGCATTAATCCGATCACAAACCGTTGAGCGTGGCCTTCGACGTCCTGCAGCTGGTTTCAGCCGAACCGCGCTAAGAAAAATGCGCTACAATCTTTATGAAAATTTAACCTTCATCAGCTAAAAAAAATTGAACATTGAAACGGACTAACAGTAACATTGGCTTTGCGACTTTTGCTAGTTCGGTAGGTACGTCTCGAGCAAGTGTACGTATTCGATTTCGGCATGTGGGACCATCGTTGATTGCTCGCCCAGTGGACGGTTAGATTTAAAGAATCTGTCTCTCCGGCGACCCGCCTCCCATCCCTGCAAGCGTCGCAGGCCAAAAGCTATGAGTAGATTCACGCAAACGTTGATCCTCGTTGTGTGTCTTTGGCATCGAATGGCATTGGCGCAAACGGGTTGGCCGGACCCTTTGTCGACAGACAACCCCATCTCACTGAGCTTCTTTCCTACTTCGTACACTGAGTTTGATAGGATTCGGAACGACGTCGATCTGACGACGAAGAGAACTTTCTCCTTGGATCTCGGCCCCAAATTAGTCGAGCTGAAAGCTTTATTCCTGGAAAAGCAGCAAGACGGCCGCGCTCTTACAAACGAAACGAGCGTCGGCACTGGCAAATGGGGGAACTATCTCGATCTTCTCGCCGCGTCTTCAGGATTCGGAGGCAAACTAGTTGGCGAGGGTGAGCTGGCCTATAGCACGCTGGGGTTATCGACGGTGCCCGATCAGCGACCCACGATGTCGCGATTGGCGCTCCGGGGAAATTGGGGCAAGGCTGGCTATGGTTTCCTTTACCGGTCCTTGGGCAGTGGATTCGTCTCCATGATAGGAACTAAGGTCGACCACGCTCGCGACGAAAGCCAGATTTGGGGAGAGTATGATTTCGGCCTTTTTCGGATGCGAGGGAACAGTCGGTGAGTCCTGGGAAAAAAATGACGATACGAACGATCTTACCCTCACACGAACGGCCGCCACTTCTTTCCAGCTGAACAAGCCGAGCTGGAGCGCGGTACTGTCTTCGAGCTATTCGTTAATTGGACAAGAACAAGACTTGAGCCAGCAAACCATCGCCTTGACAAATACGCTCTCGATCGCCTATCGCCCAACGGGCTTTTTGACGATTGAGCCCGCTTTGAATTTTACTGAGGAGTGGGACAAAGCCACTGGATTAAAGACTGATACGCCGTCCACCGGATTTGCCCTGGCCTGCTCGCCGTTTCGAGACCTACAATTGACCGGACGCGCAAGCTACGCGAGAGGCATGAGCGAAGATCCGCTCAAGGAAGGTTCATCCGTAAACACTGCGGCCGCATTAAATTGGAAAGTCGCCAAGTCTTCCCTCGGCGAACAGTTTGTCCTTTCAGGTTGAATACAAAAATGAGCTTCGCCCGATCTCGTCGAACAACGCGCAGCCCAATCTCACCGGACTGATTCAATTCAAGATGGTTGGCTTTTGAGCCGCTCAGCCGGCACCGTCTACCGATTCGCTCCTAATATCCTTTCTCCAAGCACCAGTTGGCGATCTCGATACGCCGTGCAAACCAAACTTTGGAAAACCCCTTGACGTGACGAATAAATTCTTCGACGATTTTGGTTCGGAACGGAACGCCAGAAACGAAGGGGTGCAAATTAAAAGCAAAAAACTTCGGTGCGCCCTGCTCGCCTTCCCAATAGAGATAATCGAATTGATCCTTCATGATCTGCAGCAAATCTCGCGGTGTGCGGCCGGCACCGTAAGTGGAGTAGTCGTTGCAGCCCGGCACATTATACGGCACGACAACGACTTTTCGTCCCTTCGACTCGACGGTGTAGGGATTGTCGGAATTCAACGGATCGGCCCACCAGACAAAGCCCGCTTCAGCGACCAACTCTAATGTATGCGGCGTCGAGGCGTGCCCCGGCGAAAGGTATCCGGTCGGCTTTTCCCCCAAAACTTTTTCAAAGGCGGCGACGGTTTTTTGAATCGAGTCCCGCTCTTGCTCCCGCGTGTACATGAACGAATACTCGTGCTCGTAGCTTTCCGAGGAGAATTCATGTCCCTGCGCTTTAAACTCCTTGCATTCCTCGGAAAACTGCTCGACCTTGAGACCGTTCATCAGAAAAGTGACCTTGAGACCGTGCCGGCTGAACATATCCATGATGCGCCAGATGCCGATGCGGTCGCCGTATTCTCTTTCAGTCACTGCCGCCAGGTTCTTCTTGAATACTGCATTGGCTGGAGGGATCGTGTGCGTGCCTTGGCGCTGCAATGACTCCCTCGTGGCAAAATTCTCCGGCCATACTTCCCACGGAATGATGAAGGTAACGCAAATTTTGGCTTTGTCTGGCCATTCGATGATTCTCGGTCTGGGCATTGCCTGATTCTCCTTTCGTAGTCTCCGCGCTTTCCGAATAACGCGGCACTCTTCAACTCCTGGGCAATTATCAGAAATTTTTTATGAACTCCAGCGCCCATTTCGGGCATCAGATGGTTTAGTTCTTAAAATAGACCCGGTACACTGTTAGATACAACTAAGTGGAACAACCAGGGATGTTGCTCTGGCACGCAAATTTTTAGTGAGAACCGATTTTGATTGAATCGTTGCTGTTGGCCGTAACCCGGGTTTCGACGTTGCGAGAACAGACGCTCTTGACCAACGCGACTGGCTTCTTTTTCGAGCGGGATGACCGCTTGTTTCTCGTGACCAGCCGCCATGTGGTTCTGGACGAGGCAACGAGTCATCGGCCGGACCGATTGGAAATCGAGCTGCACGTTGATCCCGAAAATGTCGCGGTCACTACGCAATATATGGTCCCGCTTTATCGCCAGGACAAGCCACTCTGGCGCGAAGGGACCGACGCGGGCGGGACGATCGATGTCGTCGCCGTGGAGCTGGAACACTCATGCCTGCCGCAGACAATCTCGCTGCACGCGTTTACGCCGACGCACCTGGTGCAAGAGCTCGATCAGATCGAAGTGGGGACGCGGGTGCTGATCATTGGCTTTCCGCTGGGCTTTCACGACACCGTCCACCATCTGCCGGTCGTCAGGCAGGCGGTCATCGCCTCGGCGTTTGGAATCCGGTTTCAGGGTCAGGGATATTTTTTGACCGACGCGCATCTCCACCGCGGCACCAGCGGCGCGCCGGTTGTGGCGCGAATGACATCGGCGGAATCCGGCCGTGGCCACCTGCCGTGGATGCTGCTCGGAGTCCATGCCACTCGCATGGACACCACCAACCGCGATGCGCAGCAAGACGAGCGGTTAAACCTCAACTGCGCGTGGTACGCCGATATCGTAACCACACTCACTCAACAGACCTAGACCGGTCCTGTCAAGAAGCCAGTTTCCCAATAAATGGATTAAGACCCGCCACGCTTTTAACGCGTGGCAAGCTCTTTCACTTGCCAACTCCGAGCCTTTACGGTTTTTCCTGCTATTGACACCTTGTCGTGGAGGCAGCTATGACGAGAGTCGCTCATGAGAATGCTATTCCGAACGCCAACGCATCCCGTCGGCACAAGAATTCTTAGCATTCTCGCGTATCTGCTTCTTCTCTTCATGTCCTTGCCGGCAACGCAAGCCGCCGAGAAGATCAGAATCTCCGTTTCCGGCGGCTATAACATGATCTTCCTCTCGGCCGGAGTCGCCCATTATAAAGGATTCTTCAAGGACGAAGGCCTCGATGCGGACATCGTGGTCATGGGCGCGGCGCCGTCCATCGCCGCCCTCACCAATGGCGATATCGATTACACGATGCTCACCGGCACGGTCATAAGGGCCGCCATTCGCGGCTTGCCGGTGCGTTTGGTTGCCGGCCTGCTGTCGAGCTCGCCGCATGTGCTACTGGCGCGACCGGAAATCAAATCCGTTAAAGAGCTCAGCGGCAAAAAAGTCGGACTCGCCGGCTTCGGCGACGCGACCCATGTGCTGGCGAGATTAATCCTCGCGCGCAATGGCATCGATCCAGAGAAGGAAGTCCAATTCGTGCCTTTGGGATCTGATTCAGGACGCTTTGCGGGGCTTCAACAGAAACTCGCCGACGCCGTGGTAACCTCTCCGCCGTTGGATTTCGAGGGGAAAAAGCTCGGCTACAATATTCTTGCGCGAGCTTATGAATACGTGAACTATCCGCTGTCGGGCGTCGGCGTGAATATTAAGTCCATCGAACAAAATCGCGATCAAGTAAAAAAACCGATCAGAGCGTTGATCAAGGCCAGCCGCTTCATCCGTGAAAATAGAGAAGAAGCCGTGAAAGTCTTGATGGCATGGGCAAAAGCCAAATCGGAACACGCTTACGCTTCCTATGACGCGACCGTGAAAGTGATCAGCCACGACGGCGGCATCCCTGCCGACGGCCTGAACTTGCTAATCGACCAGGCGAAGAAAGATGTGAAGATTACCCGAGAGATTCCACTAAGCGAGATCGCCGATTTCACCATTCTAAGGGAAGTGCAGAAGGAGTTGGGGCTGCGTTGATCAGCATTTAAACCTCTCAAATTGACTCGAGAACGTAATGAACACGGAGGTCCACTGACCTGCCAACGCCGCTTGTCGACGGGAGAGAAGCGCAGACACCATTTGCATGAATCCGTCTTGTAAAGAGCATTCAAAGAGGCACGACTCGGAGCCGGAATTTCCAAACCGGCAAGCTGCCATACATTGCGCCACTGCGCCACTCTCATTCGCCACTCACCTATTGGAAGACGGCTACGATATCCGAACCGTTCAAGAGTTGCTCGGGCACCGAGATGTGACCACCACGATGATCTATACTCATGTCTTGAACCGTGGCGGTAAAGGAGTTCACAGTCCGCTGGATCGACTAGGGATTGATTCGGACCGACTGTAACCAGCAAAGGCTGACACGTGCAGTGTTTGCCGGGGACGGATTTTCGTTGTTAAGTCACAAAAATGTTCATAGGATCGCTCACAATTATGAACCTGTCGGTCGGCAAAAACTGACCGACTCACTCAATAGTTAGCCCGTTCAAACGACTGCCGTTCCGATGACATCAACTCAATAAAGGAGAATACCGATGAAGTACATGATCAGCTGGTTCGAACGTCCGCAAGGATCGCCGACGGAGTACGAGAATGCCCAGAAGCGGATCCTGGAGGTTTTCACTCAATGGAAGGCACCCGCTAATTTCAAGATCGAGTTGTTCGTGGTGCGCGTGGGCGAGTGGGGTGGGCATATGTTGGTGGACTGCGATGACCCGACGACCGTTCACAAGGTATGCTCGACCTGGCCTGCTTTTGTATTCGAGGCACGACCCGTGATTCCCGTCGAGGACGCTGTCCGGGTCGAACTCGAAACGATTGCCTGGCGCGATGGACTCAAACGCAAGTGACATTCGAAAGGATCACATCGCATTCACGTCGTGTGAACCCGCGACGCGATCCTTTTATTGGCGGTGGCCAGCGTCTTCGCACCTCGGATGGGCCGCGGGCTAACCATCCGATGGAGCTAACCGAGTCCCGCGCTGGCGCGCGTGCCTCGGTAGCTCATCTTGAGAGTTCGCAGCCACGACGTGATTTGGAATGAGCGAGATCGGCAAAGTCATCGACCGCGTCGCCGTAGACGCGCTCGCCGCTCCGCTTAAGGCTGCGGGCTACCGGAGGACCGGCCGCACCTGGCGCCGGCGCCTCAAGGATGCCGTCCAGGTGGTGCACGTGCAGGCGTCGCGCTCGAACGTCGGCGCCGACGGCCGGTTTACGCTTACCGCCGGCGTGTACTTCTCGGCGCTCGCCGCACGCCTGGCGCTCTTCCCACCCCTCGACGACCCCGCGGAGCACGACTGCCACGTGCGCACCCGCCCACTGCCACCGGGCCGACACTGGTGGGAGGTCCGCGCCGCCGGCGTTGCGGTGCCGGACCCGGAGGCGGGCCGGCTCTTCGGGACGATTTTCTCGTGACTGGACCGCCGGGCCGACCGGCGGGCGCCCCAGACGAACGAGCGGACGACGCAGGAATTGCGCGAGGCGCTGGAACGACATGCGCTGCCGTGGCTGTCGCGCGTGGCCGATCTCCGGGGTGCGCGGGACGAACTCGCTCGACAAGGGTTGCTCTGGTGGGCGGCGGCCGCGAGCCTCGATCTCGGGGAGCACGACGAGGCCGCCCAGCTCTTCGCCCGGGCGCTGGAGAAGGCCGTGTCGCTCCAGGCCGACGAGCTGCGCCGCTGGGGCCGAGCCAACGGGCTCGTCACGTGAAGCGACCGATGAAGCGGTTGGTTCGCGAGGTTGCTGGCGAACGAGGCTGCAGCCGAGGCGCGGCGCAGGCGCGCGCGCCGATTCCTGTCGCAAGCTCCGCTCGCGGCTGAGCTTGGGTCGTGACCCGAGTCAGTTCATCCACCCATTCTCTGAAACGACAACCTGATTTCCTTCCGGATCATTTAACTGCAATTGACCATTGGCGTTTTCGGAAAGCGCGACGCCGCCAGTCTGCAGCCGTTTTTTGATCGCAGAGAGATCGCTAACTTGAATGCCGAAATACTGCACTCCGCTCTTCGGCCGTATTTGAGACTTGGTGAGTAGCAGCGTCACCGTACCGTCGCTGAGCCGAATCGTGCCATCATCACTCCAGCCTGCAATATTGAGATCGAACTGCTGTTGATAAAATTCACAGGCCGCGGCCAAATCTGGAACCTGCACGGCTAACAAGCGCACACCGGGAAGTTTTTTTTCTTCTCTGCCGAGAAAACCGCGGGACGAAAGATCGACATTGTTTCCCCAAGGATCGAGGAATCGGACCTCGGCTGGTCGTGCGCCTTCGGGGCCTCCGACACCGGCGGAAACCTGCGGGGTTGTGCCACGGGTCAAATTCCCCGGCAGCTTCGCCACCGCCTGGTCCAGATTATCCACCATAAAACCGTAGTGATGGATGCCGATGGTTAACTCCTTCTCGCTGCCATCGGCCCGGTGCGTTCCGGCCTGCGCCACCTCCACAGCCGCGCGCTGTAGGAAAGCTAAATTGAAAAGCGGATCGATCACCATGCGCGAGCCGCTTGGGAATACTTTGCATTCTTCGAAGCCGAAATACTTCTGATAGAAATCGCTGAGCTTTTTTGGTTCCTGTGAAATGAACGCGATATGTCTCAATTTTCCCATGGCTGACCTCCACATGTCTTAAGTCGTTTTATAGTTCCGAATGAATGACCTGTCAAAGCGACGTTCCGATCTTGATGTCTCACGCAATGGGGGGAATAAAACCAAGCTCGAAATTCGAATTCCGAAATTCGAAACAAATCCAAATGTTCAAACTGGAAGAAAATCCCAAACCAAATCGTTTCCAATTTCGAGTTTTTGAATTCTGACTTTGACCGTTTCCCCTTTGCTTCGGATTTCGAGCTTCGGATTTCGAATTTTGACGCGGCAAAGTGCTTGATGGGGACACTTTCAACGAATCTTCGGCGCCACCGACTCCATGAAACGGCGCATCGAGGCACGAGTTTGGTCATCGGTCAAACCGCCCAAGGCGAAATTGCCGGCCAAGTCCGTTAAGTAAAGGCGCTCGCGCAAGTATTCCACCCTTTCGCGCACTTCCTCCGGGCTGCCGGCGAGCACTCGGTTTTGTTCGACCAAGTCCTCGAAGGTAAGTCGCTTCATCTGCGCGCGGTGCCGTTCGTGACTGCGGTAGGACTCGGGATCAGCCATCCCCGGCGTCAAGCTATGCGCTTGGCTTGCCGCCGAGCTGTACTCGACAAGTCCCTGGGCCGCGGCCGCGCGCGCTTCCGCGGAACTTTTGCCCACGTAGGCATGATACACGCCCAGCACGCGCGCCGTCGATGGGTCATGTCCCGCTGCCCGCCGCGCTTTGAAAAAAGCTTCCATCTTGAGACGAAGTTCTTCGACCTCATTCAGGAAAGGGATGAGCATCATGTGAAAACCATACCGTCCCGATAGCTCGAAAGACTCCACAGAGGTCGTCGCCGCCATCCACACTGTGGGATAGGGTTCCTGTACCGGGCGCGGATAAACTCGCACACCGTTGTATTCATACAAGCGCCCTTTGTGATTCAACGTGGGCTCTTTCCATGCCTTGAGGACCACTTCGAGATTTTCTTTAAACCGCTCGCGCAAATCATCAAGCGGTATTCCGAACGTCAGCGCTTCCCATTTGACGAAGCCGTGGCCGATGCCGAATTCGACTCTGCCGTTACTCAAGCAATCGAGTGTCGCATAATCCTCCGCAACACGAAGTGGATTGTGATAGGGCAGCAAGAGCACGGCCGTTCCTATGCGCATCTTGGTTGTTCTTTGCGCAATCGCAGCGCCGATGACCGGTGGAGAGGAAAAAAATCCTGCAAACGAATGAAAATGATGTTCGGCGAGCCATATGGAGTCGAACCCGATCCGTTCGCCGTACGAAATCTGGTCAACGATGGTGCGAAATCGCCCCGCTCCTTCCGCTCGCGTTGCGGGAAGCGACGACGGCAAATAGAAAAGCCCGTAACGCATGGCCGGACCATATGTCAGCGTGTCGGGAATGACAAGTTATGAGTTGCCATCGTGGGACCAAACCACCCTGCTCAAATAAAAAAGGGCGACCGTGATGAGCGGTCGCCCTTTGTCCAATCACAATCGCAGTTTTGCTTAACCTTCGATAACCTTCTTCCACTTTTTATAGATCTTCTCTTTCAACTCAGGGGAAGACTCGGCCACCGGCGGAAAATCTTTCATCCATTCGAAAGGCCTGCAGGCGTCGATCACGGCGCGGGAGTTGAAACCTTTCTTACCCGGTTGGATGCGCGGGTCGAGCGGGCCGCTCCAGCAGCGGCGCAGAATTTCGATCGACTCCACCGGATCGGAGCGGCTAGCCAACGCCCAGAGTACGTCGAAGGTGTTGGTCGGATCGATATCTTCGTCGACGACGATGACGTAGCGACCAAGATAGGCGCCGGCGTGGACTTGCGATGCGGTGAGCATCGCCTGGCGGGCATGGCCCGGATAGCGCTGCTTGATCGAAATGATGTTGAGCAAGCGGCCGCCACCGGCCTCGTGACACCACACGCCTCTCACATCAGGAACACCGGCTTTTTCGACCTGTTCCCAGATCAGCGACGCTTTCACCATACACTTCGCGATGGAATAATCCGAAGGCGGACGGCCGGGACGCGCACAGCAAAGAATCGGATCGTTTCTGTAATAAACATTTTCGACGCGGATCACCGGCTCAGGACGGCTGGAGCTGGCATAATAACCGGTCCACTCACCGAACGGACCTTCGGTCTTTCTGTCAGTCGGATCCATCCAGCCTTCGATGACGATTTCCGCGTTGGCGGGGAAAGGTAAACCAGTAGACTTCCCTTCGATAACTTCGACGGGCGCGCCTTTGAGTCCGCCGGCATAATCGAACTCGGATACGCCGTAGTCGATCTCGTTACCGGAAACCATGAACAAGACCGGATCTTGACCGACGCAAACGATCACCGGGCATGGTTTGCCGCGCTCGAAGTATTTATTGCGCTGAATGCCGCCATGCTTGCCGGGGGAGATATAAAGTCCCATGCTGCCTTTGTCGTGAACCATACCGCGGTAAGCGCCGAAGTTGACCCAGCCCTCGTCAGGATCGCGTGTGATCACCAAACAGGCCGTGCCGATGAACCGTCCGCCGTCAAGCTCATGCATAAACGGCACAGGGAACTTGAGAAGGTCCACCTTGTCGCCGGAATCGACATTCTCGAGGATCGGCCCCTTGCTGACGACCTTGTGTTTGATCGGCTCGTGGGTCACGAGTTTTTGGCGAAATGCACGGACCAAATCGAGATTGGAAAGGTTCATGTCCAAGCCCAAATTCAATGCCATCCGCTTGAAGGAAGCGTTCTGGGCAAACAGAGTACGATATCCTTTTGGATAGCCAGGGACATTGTCGAACAAAACTGCGGGGGTTACACCGCTCTTGGATTCACGAGCAAAGATCTCGGCAAGCGTGCCCATCTCGAGGTTCCAATCGACGCCGTCGACCTTTTTCAATTCGCCGAAACTGTCGACGATTTCGAGCCAGTCACGAAGGTCATTATACTTGGGGGTTATGCCGGCCTTCATGTCTTCTTCGGCAAGCTTTCGAGCTTCTAACGCTGTCATCAGTTAATCTCCTTTCAAAAATCAGCTTGAGGGCATTCTAGTCCCCCAACATGGATTCATCAATACCTTGCTTGTCATCCGCCGGCAAACCGTTGCAACTACTAGGGTCGAGATGGAGAAAAACTTTATCTCCCGGACTCACGGCGTTGAACGGATGGGTATGCACAGCGAGAAGATCGTCGCCGACGGCAACTTTACATTGATAAGCGTCGCCCATGAATATCGCTTCCTTGATGGTGCCCTCGACAACGTTTTCCGAACTCTGCGGCTTGACCTTGTGCAGCGGAATGTTTTCCGGCCGGATCGATACTACTGCCGCTTGGTCTTTCTTAAGTCCAGGCGCCGGGATGAAAGATAGCAGGCCTCTTTTGGTTTGGATTTTTCCCGGTTGCGCATCGCCGGTGAGCTCGACGATTTTGCCGTCGATCAAGTTGGTTAGACCCAAAAAGGTCGCGGTGAAGCGGCGGGTTGGACGGGAGTAAAGCTGATGCGGCGAACCCACTTCGATCAGCACGCCGCCATGCATGACCGCGATCTGGTCGGAAATGGCTAAAGCTTCCGCCTGATCGTGAGTCACAAATATCGTCGTGATATTGGTTCTACGTTGGAGCGATTTGATTTCCGATCGCATCTGCACCCGGAGTTTCGCGTCAAGGTTGCTCAACGGCTCGTCGAGGAGCATGACCTTCGGCTCATTGATCAGGGCGCGGGCAAAGGCGACGCGCTGCTGCTGGCCGCCGGATAGTTTTGGCGCCGGGCGATCTTCCAATCCATCCAGGCCGACGATTTTCAAAACGTCGCTGACTTTGCGTTTGATTTCATCTTTCGGACGGCGGTGGATGGTGAGGGGATAGGCGACGTTTTCCGCCACGGTCATGTGCGGCCAGATCGCGTAGGACTGGAACACCATGCCGATCGGCCGCTTGTTGGTCGGCACGTAAACACGCTCGCCGGAGGCGTACACTGTCTGGCCGCCGATGCTGATTCGTCCGCCATCGGGACGTTCCAACCCAGCGACACATCGAAGTGTGGTCGTCTTGCCGCACCCGCTCGGGCCCAAGAACGTATAAAGGGAGCCCTCGGGAACGTTCAGCGATACGCCCTTTAGGACGTGGACGCGCTCGTTGTCCTCGCCGAAGTATTTCTCCAGCGCTTCGATTTGAACCATGTCTCTTTTCTCTGCCATTTATCCTCCTCGCGAAGCCACCGCCAACGACGGTGCGCCGACAGCGGGTCAAGACTTTGAATCGAATGGTTATTCCGCGATACCGACTTTCGCGCCAAGTTTTCGCGCGGTGAATGCCATGGCGACAAGTAGCAATACCATCAACACGCCGAGGGCGCAGACATACGTATACTGT
>DASPXM010000033.1:0-8360 GCA_035637295.1 Verrucomicrobiia bacterium | reverse complement strand
CCCCGTTATTCCGCCGCCCGGAAATCCGCATGTGCAACCCACCGAGGACAGTTCGAAAGCATTGCTGATGGCGGCAATGAAAAAAATGGAAGAGGGCGTTTGGGAAGTGAATGGGACAGCGACACGTGAAAAACCCGTTCGCATCCATGGTGTGCTCTCGGGAGAGGATTTTGATTTAACAATGCAATCCGAAGATCGTAGCGTGATGCGTCAGATCGCCATCAAGGATAAAGCTTGGGCGAACCCGACTGGGGGTAAGACATGGAAAAAAGCGCAAGCGAGCGATCGCTTGATTTACAGTTTGGCGCATACGCCCATTCTGTCTCCGCCTTGGGAACCCGATTTTAAGAAAGTTAGCGACGAACAGCACGCCGGTGCGACGTGGCTGCATATTCGCGCTAAATCGGACCGCAACGGTCAGCCTGCATCAGTGGTTGCTCCAGCGTTCTTTTCCTACAAGTCGCAATATTGGCTCGCGCTCGACGGACAAGGTCAGCCGCTCTATATCGCGCGTTACGAAGGAGTGATTTCTTCTCTAAGCTTCAATAAGGCTAACGCGACTGTCAGTAGTACGGTCACGCGCTGCGAATTTGAGTACAAGCCGGCCAAAGATAAGACGATCGCACCTCCCGAAGGCGCGGAGCCAGGAAGGAAGCATTAGGCGCTGATCGCGTTCATCAACATGACACGCTCGTTGGACCATCGGATGTGTCGGCGGTCTTTGTTTGCGATGCGAGTATTTCCGCAGTGCGCGGCTCTGTTTATTTCCCTGCTGATTCCGCTTACGCAGATTCACGGGCAGACGCAGGCGGAGATGAATGCGACTGCCCGCGAACATTTTGCGCGAGCCGATGCCGACCTCAACAAAACCTATCAAGCGGTTTTGAAAAAGCTTCCGGATGCTGAGAGCAAACAAAAGCTCAAGGAAGCACAGCGAGCTTGGATTGCGTCCCGCGATGCCGAAGCCACACGTGCTGCTGATGAGGTGCGCGGCGGCTCGATGGCTCCCACGCTCCGCTATGAGACCATGACGGAACTCACCCGGCAGCGAATCAAACAGCTAGAGACCAGGCTTACCAGCAACGCGGCTCCTGATGAAAGGGATGCCAGCATCCCCTCGCCCACACCCACAGCCACGTCATCGGCCTCCGCCCAAGAATCAGACAAGGAGCCCGCAGCAGCAGCACCGAATCCGAGTTCCGTTTCTCCAGACAAGAAATGG
This sequence comes from Verrucomicrobiia bacterium, assembly GCA_035637295.1. Lineage (GTDB taxonomy): Bacteria > Desulfobacterota > Binatia > UBA9968 > UBA9968 > DP-20. The sequence goes on along the minus strand of DASPXM010000033.1, from coordinate 7,138 downwards.
GAATACCGACCGGATGAGTCTGCCCCAAAAATCGTGAAAGCCGGCACAGACGAAGTGGCATTGGATTTGTCGGATCAACCTGCGGGCAACGGATTTAGCTTCGCGACAGTAATATGGGCGCCGGATTCAAAACGGTTTGCATTCAACTATGGGCAGGGACGAACGCACGCGACTTCGCTCTACCAGCTTCGCGGCGACGAGTGGAAAGCGCTAAAGTCGCCGGATGACGAGCTTTCGGACATAACAGACAAGCTCATTGCCGCGCAGCTAAAACGAAGCGGCCTATCCCAAAAGAAGTTATCGAAAGAGACGAAGTACCTGCGGTTGATCTCGTGGACCCCAAAAGTGACCAATTGGGTGGACTCTAATACCGCAATTCTGTACGCTTCTTTGCGACAGGTCGTCGCGCGCCGGGATGCCCCTGGCGAAATGGATGATGGCTACGGCACCGATCTTCTTTTTACTCTAAAGTTCGACGACGCTGGCAATTGGAAAATTATTAAAACCCATCAGATGTCCGATAAGGAGATCGAAAAGGAAGATGCTGGAGAAAGATGATCAGCGTTGAAACGTATATGAAAGACTAGGAAGCGTCGGTGCCGGAAAATCTCCCGAGAGAATGGATTCGACTGATGAAACGACAGGCGTTACTGATGCTGTCATGGACGGCTTTTTACCCCTCGGGCGACTCGAAGGCAACCGGATTAGACAGATTTCATCTGCCTTTAATTGCAGATTTTTGGAGCCGAATTCTCGTTGGGCCGCTTCCCCATGCACCTTGTCATGTTTGACATCGACGGCACGCTTACCGAGACCATGAAGGTCGACGAAGAGTGCTTCGTTCGCTCATTCAAGGACGTGTTTGGTTTCACCGACATCGACACCGATTGGTCACATTATCCACACACGACGGATTCGGGTATCTTTCATGATGTTTCCACATCACGTATGGGCCGGTCACCGACGCCGCAGGAGGTTTCGCGATTTCGCCAGCATTTCATCCAATTGCTCGCTGCCGCTTCATCACAGTCTCCATTTGCACCGGTTGCAGGGGCTGACAGGTTGTTGTCCCGGCTCGCACAGGGCGGCTCGCATCGGGTGTCTCTTGCTACCGGAGGTTGGCGTGATTCCGCCCGCCTCAAGATGGCCAGTGCCGGAATTTGCTTTGACGACCATCCGGCAGCATCGGCGGATGACGCCCTCGACAGGGAGTCCATTATAAGGCTTTCCAGGCAGAGAGCAGCCGAACGCTACGGCGAGTCATTTGCCTGCACCGTGTATGTCGGTGACGGAGTTTGGGATGCTTGTGCATGTCGCACTGTTGGCATTCCGTTCATTGGCATTGGCACGGGGAGTCGAGCGACACGATTGTCCGCGGAGGGTGCTGTTTGTGTCTTCCCTGATTTCAGTGACGCGGATATATTTTTGAGGAGCGTGTATGAGATTACGAACGCGGTCTAACAATGCGCTGCAGCGAACGGCGGCGGGCCGTCGCGGTTGCAATCGGCGCGCGTCGTGACCGCCGTCGCTGAGCTTGGGTCGTTGGGCGTCATTGATATGAAGGCCGTGTGTCGTTTTCTGACGGCCGTCTTCCTTTCATTCTCAATCGTCGCCAATGCCGCGGGAAATCAGGAGGTCGGGCCTTTCGTGCAGCAGTTCTACGATTGGTACATTGCCAGCGCGGTTAACGGACAGCACAAGGACCCAGCCTGTGAGGTCGCGTTGAAGAAAAAGCCCGAGGTTTTCGGCGCCGAGCTGGCTCATGCGCTCCGCGCCGATATTGAAGCTCAATCCAAATCACCGCACGATCTCGTCGGGCTGGATTCCGATCCGTTCCTAAATTCCCAAGACCCCTGCGAGAAGTACGAAGTAGGTGCAATTGCTAAGAATGGAGCTGCTTACTTGGTCGAGGTGTTTCCCGTTTGCGAAGGTCAGCGCAGCAAGAAGTCCCGGGTCGTTGTCGTGGTCGCGCAGGTTAACGGGCTATGGCGCTTTGTTAATTTCAAATACCCCGACCAGACCGGGGACCTGCTGCAGCGATTGAGGCTTCTCAAGAAGGAGCGCGAGTCGTGGCGCACAAAGTGAATGCCGCCCAACCACGCGCTCCAGCCGACGTCCCGCTCGCTGCGCTGGCGTTAGGCCTAGTAGCCGCTCAGCGAGCTTGCACAATTTTTTCCGTCCGGGTAACCGCGCTCTCAATACAAAACACAAACATGAAACAATACGTAACTAGCCTTGCTCTAGTAATCGCTGCACTGGTCGCATTTCCGACAAGCCACGCCAATGCCCAAAGTCAAGCCGAGATGAACCCCAAGCGGCAAAAGACTTCGAGAAGGCCGATGCAGAACTCAATAGAACGTGTGCGGCACTTATGGCGAAGCTTCCAGAAGCAGAGAGCAAGCGAAAACTTAAGGAAAGTCAGCGAGCTTGGATTGCATTCAGAGATGCTGAAGCAGCGTTCGCAGCTGATCAGGCGCGTGGCGGGTCGGCGGCTCCTACAATTCGCTACGGAACCATGACGGAACTCACTTAACAGCGAATCAAACAACTAAAGACCAGGCTCACCGACTAAGGCCACATCATGGACTCGGAACACTTTGAAGAAGGAACTGGCGCCGACAATCGATAACGTTTATGAATAAAAAATTCGTCGCTCTAACAGTTGCCGGCTTGGGAACAATTTTGGTTTCCATTAGCGCCCAAGCGGGTTTGCTGGCTTTTGATGCAGCCGGAAATCTCTTTCTGTCGGACCGACATTCCATCTCCAAATACGCGCCCGATGGCACAAAGAGCACCTTCGCCGCGGGGCTGAACCCACTTAGTTTGAGCTTTGGTAAAGGGAATCTTTTCGTCGTGGACGAGAGCTCGATTCTGAAATTCACGCCCGACGGGAAGAGAGGTACGTTCGCCAAGGGGATCAGCCCTGACGGAATAGCCTTTGATCGTTCGGGTAATCTCTTTGTTTCTCAGGGTGATTCGATTTTCAAATTCACGCCCAAAGGGGTAAAGAGCACGTTCGTCATTTCCAAGCCCTCTTTTTATTTTACCAACCTAGCCTTTGACGCAGCCGGTAATCTCTTTGTAACCGACGAACATTCCATCTCCAAATTCGCGCCTGATGGCACAGAGAGCATGTTCGCCACGGGACTTGACCATCCGACCGGCCTGGCTGTTGACGCTGCCGGCAACGTCTATGTCACGGTAGTGACGGCACCCGACGCCAGCAGCCATGCGATCCTTAAATTTAGTCCCGATGGGACGAAAAGCACGTTTACTTCACTGCTCGGCAGTTTTTTTGCTGGCGATCTGGCTTTTGATCGGTCCGCTAATCTCTTTGTCTGGAATAGCTATGCAATCTTGAAATTCGATCCGAGTGGAACTCGAACCGCCTTCGTCTCGGACTGGGTATCACCCGACAAACAATGGGAATACGAATGCGTTGAATACCCGAGAATTGTAAAAGCCGGCACCACACAAGTTGTGTTAGATCTTGATCAAGAGCTGAAGGTAAATGGTCCCGATAGGAGGGTTGCAGACTTACTCTGGGCGCCAGACTCAAAGCGCTTTGCTTTTAATTACATTCTGGCCCACCCCCACGATACGACCTTAGAAACGGTCGCGTTGTATCAGCTGCGTGGTGACAAATGGGTAGCCTTGCATTCACCCGTGGACAAAGCATCAGAGCGCGCCCAGTTGGCGCAACTGGCCGAAAAGTATTTGCCGAAAAACAGTTACCGCCGCCGCTTTTTGGATTCCTCGCCAGAGGACGATACCTTAAAAGTGCATAAGTGGGCGGACGCCAATACTGCAATCCTGTATGCGTATTCGCAAACGGATGAGGGGCAGGGGGCGGTTCTTTTCACGATGAAGTTCGATGCGGAAGGCAACTGGAAAATCGTCAAAACGCATCGGCTGTCGAAAAAGGAGCTCCAAAAGGAGCTACAAGAGGAGCTATGAGATCGTTCTTTATTTTTCTTGTAATCGGGTGGCCTTTCGCGGGACCGACGCGGGAGAGGGTACCTATCGGTTAACGGCCCCTTTGGTGAAAAAACCGGCAAGTGCCGAGTTATTTCAAAGAAGAAATTTCCATCTGACGTGAAAAAGGAATATTAAACCTGCAAGCCCGGGTTCATCTGATGAAACCGCCTTTTATCGTTTCTATTCTTCTCTTGTTTATTTGCGCAGGAAGTTTCGGACAAGAAAACTATCGCGAAGGAATCGTTCATGGCCCGAAAGCCGGGTTTAACATCACTGCCCCCGAAGGCTGGGTCCTCGACAATGAGTCGGGCAAAAGTCAGGGAATGCCGTGCGTTCTTTATCCGAAAGGTTCATCGTGGTCGGACGCGAAGACGGTGATGTATGCCAACATTGCGGGCACGGAATTTGAAGGCGTAAACGTGTTTGTGGCAATGGCGATCAAAGAAATGGAGAAGATCCATGGACGACCGAAGGAGAAGATCGCGTCCGGCAAAACCAAGGACGGTCACGATTATTTTATTAACGAATATCCCGCGACGAAAACGTACTCCCAGTGGGAACGCGTGGGCTACGTCCAACTTCCGCGTGGGGTCGCCTTCATCGTTCTCACCTCGCGCGATAAGGCGAGCTACCAAAAAGATTCCGATAAACTCGAGAAAGTCCTGAAAACCCTGGTTTATCTCCAGCCGAAGTCCGAGGTGGCAAGTGGCCAGGCTTACGCTGCTCGTTACGACCAGCTAATAGATCAGCATGCGGAGGCGCAAATCGAGCCGTTGCTGACCGAATGGCGCGAGAAGGCGCCTGACGATCCCGACGCGTGGATCACCAGCGCGAATTATTATTTTAACCAACGCCAGACGAACATCTCGACGAAGAAACCCGGCCCAGGCGACATTACGTTGACTGATAAGAAGGGAAAGCTAGCGGGGAGCATTTCGTTCGAGCAAGACAAAGGGAATATGAAGCGGGCGGCCGATCTTCTTGAGGAAGCGACCACGAAATTTCCCGATCACCTCGATATCTGGTGTGGGCTCGCGTTCATGTATCAAGAGTCCGGCGATTTCGACAGTGAATTGTCGACGTTGAAGAAGATGGTCGCGTATACCCGCGAGCACTCGACGCAGCTCAAGTGGTTGAAAGGCGAGCCACTAAGCGAGCCTGCCGACAAATTCATTCCGGAGAAGCTGCACGAGTACGGTTTGTATTACCAGAATAAGGAGAACGCGGAGGATGATAAGCGCTGGTTCCAGATTTCGAGCCTGGCGACGCAGCAATATCCAAATCGTGCGGAAGGCTTCAATGATGCGGCGGGTTACTATGCGGATCTAGGCGACTGGAAAAAGGCGCGCGAGTTTCTCGAAAAGGCCCACGAGATCGAGCCCAAATCAGTTGGGGCGTTGATCAATCTTGGAAACATCAGTGTCGAAATGAAAGACTTCGCGGGCGCACGAAAGTACTACGAGGAGGCTTTGAAACTGGAGCCGAACGGCCAATACGCGCGGGAAGCGAAGGAAGCGCTACGAAAACTGAAGAAGAAGCCCGAAGACAGGCAGGCCAGCCAGCCGAATTTGAAAGAGGCCAACGCCTACAACAAACGCGGCATTGCCAAGGGCGTTAAAGGCGACATCGACGGAGCCATAGCCGACTTCACTCGCGCCATCGAACTCTATCCGAAATACGGTACGGCCTATAATAACCGTGGCCTCGCCAAGAAGAACAAGGGCGACATGGACGGGGCCATCGCTGACTGCACTCGCGCTATCGAACTCGATCCGAAAGATGCGGGCGCCTACAGCAACCGCGGCATTGCCAACCAAGCTCAGGGCGATCTTAATGGAGCCATAGCCGACTACACTCGCGCCATCGAACTCGATCCGAAATACGCTAAGACCTACGCCAACCGCGGCATTGCCAAGGAAGAGAAAGGCGACATGGAAGGAGCCATCGCTGACTGCACCCGCGCTATCAAACTCGATCCGAGATACGCACCCGCCTACAGTACCCGCGGCCTCGCGAAGAAGAACAAGGGTGATTTAAATGAGGCCATCACTGACTACACCCGCGCCGTCGAACTCGATCCGAAATACGTCAATGCCTATTACAACCGCGGCCTCGCCAAGAGGGCCAAAGGCGACATCGACGGGGCGATTGTCGACTACAATCGCGCGATCGAACTCGATCCGAAAGATGCCGGTGCCTACAACGAGCGCGGCATTGCCAAGCAAACTCAGGGCGATCTCAATGAAGCGATAGCCGACTACACCCGCGCCGTCGAATTCGATCCGAAGTACCCCAACGCCTACTACAACCGCGGCGTCGCCAAGTGGGGCAAAGGCGACATCGACGGGGCCATAGCCGACTACACTCGCGCGATCGAATTCAATCCGAAATTTACCGAAGCCTGCTACAACCGCGGCCTCGCCAAAAAGGATAAAGGCGATTTGGACGGAGCCATAGCCGACTACACTCGCGTCATCGAAATCAATCCGAACAATCCGAAATACGCCGTTGCCTACGACGACCGCGGCATTGCCAAGCAGGCCAAGGGCGATCTGGACGGAGCCATCGCCGATTGCACTCGCGCTATCGAACTTAATCCGAAATACGCCAACGCCTACAACAACCGCGGCAGCTTCAAGGGCATTAAAGGCGACGTGGTTGGGGCGATCGCCGACGTCAATCGCGCTATTGAGCTCGATCCGAAGCTGACGGCCGCCTACTACAACCGCGCCTACACAAAGCAGGGCAAAGGCGACATTGACGGGGCTATTGCCGACTACACGCACGCCATCGAAGTGGATCCGCGATGTGCCCGTTGCTATCTTAACCGCGGCGGCTGCTACTTTAAGAAGCAGCAGTATGATGCCGCTATCAAGGACCTACAGAAGGCTATTGAACTCGAGCCGAAAAACGGAGCCTACTACTCATCTCTCGGTTGGTATCAGCTCTTCAATCGAAAGCCTCGTGAGTCGATTGCCGCATCGCTGAAAGCTCTGGAGCTGTCGCCGGATCACGCAGCGATGATCAAGGGCAATCTCGCCCACGGTTATTTGTTCGATAACCAGTTCGAAAAGGCGAAAGCGCTCTATCTGGAAAACAAAGACGCCAAGCTCCACGATGGACGGGCCTTTAGCCAAGCCGCGCTGGACGATTTCAAGGA
>DASPXM010000032.1:0-3424 GCA_035637295.1 Verrucomicrobiia bacterium | reverse complement strand
GAATTCTCGAAACGTCGAAATGAGGGGGGACGTATTGACGGCGTGGTTTGGAAAAGACTAACTGTTCGCGACCAATTTGTCGGGTTTTTGTTGAAGGAGGTGAAGACGGTGCACGATGGCGCGGGTCAACTCCGACGAGGCGAATGAATTGGCTTTCGTCGCATTATAGCCGGCGATGAAGCGGACCAGATCCGAGGAGCGAAGCACCGGGATCGTGGGGCGTTTGAGATTCAGCCGGCCGTTGCGGTTGGTGAAAACGAGTAGCGCGTTGACGAAAGGAATTCTCGTGCTGTGGTCCTTGAATACCATATCGAGGGTGTTCCTGATCGCCATGGCATTGCGCTTGGCTTGCTTGCTCAAACTGCCGATCTCTCTGCGATTCACATACCACTGGTCACCCCAACATTTTACATAGCCTGAATAATTCTTGGTTTCGATGACAAAGATTCCATTGGGGCCGATCACCAAGTGATCGACGTTGCCTCGTCCGTTGGGAAGCATGAGATCGTTGAGGAGAACGTACTCGTTGGGGAGAAATCTGAGCGCTTCGGTGACGGCTACCTCCCCTTCTTTGCCGGCGGACCAATTGCCCCACTGCTTAAAGTTCGCTTTCGCGCCCACGGCGACGACGACGCCGGCCATCAGACCGAGAATCGGGGATACTGTCAGGCTAACGACGGCGAAAACGATCATACCGACAGCGATGTAGCGAAAGACCGACCAGCGGTGTTGTTCGATCCGCTGCTCAGTGAACTCCACCGTGCCGCAACAAAAGCATGGCCAAAGCATAGGCAAGCCCAATGCCACCGACCAACCGATGCCACATTGGCGCGATTGGAAGTTTTAGAGAAACTCTTTGTTTCCGGAGGCTGACAGCAAATTCCGCGCTTTGTCATCAAGCCGACGAGGTGTCGGATCGCGAATCTAAAAGCCGATGCGCACGGAATTACGGTCGAAATACTTCTGAAGCTCGTTCCAATCGTTTAATCGCTGCGCTACGTGCAGGGAGTAACGTCCATTCGGGCTAGGTTTTTTGCTTAAGCAGATACGCGATAACATCGGGTTGATGGCCGTATCGCACTTTCCCCTCCTTGCCCAACATTTCGAATCCTCGGTCGTCGGTTTTATCCAAGATTGGGTTCAAGTGGGCACGGAACGCCAATCGGGGAATTTCTCTGAGCCAAAATGAATATGTTCACCCTTGAACTTGTCTGCGCCTCTTGTAGTTCTGTCGTCGATCAAGTAGTCGCCTAGGTTCAAATTCTTGTGGTGCGTCAGTATCAATCTCTTGTATCCGTGGGATCCTAGGTATTTTTTGACCCATTCCAACTTATCGCTCCACGCGCTCGGATTCTCCCAAGGCGAGGTAGACAAAACATACGTGTCGAAGTGTTCAGCGAGCGCAACGAAGGAATCGACAGCACCCTCCACCGGGCGCATCAGCGCAAATATCCCCGGGACTTCGTCCAATCGTCCGTCGAACTCACGGACAATTTTTTCGTCGAGCCGTGCTATCCCAGACGAAAAATCGACCAGAACGTTATCCATGTCGATATAAAGGATTTTTCTCATCGTTGCTGGTTTGCTGATATACAAAACTCCCAGAAAATCTATGGCGCCGTGGCGCGGTGCTCTGGGTTGATATGGGGGGTCTAAATCGGCCGTTGGCCTACTCTACTGGATTCGAGGCAAAGAAGACAACCGGCGGGGTGGGAAAAACGTGATCGTGGTGGGGGAATACTCGTGTTCGTGGCGTCATCAGAGAAAACACCCGTTCCAGCCGTTCAAAACGTTCAATCGCTTTCCTTCGACATCCTGAGCTCAGGACAGGCGCTCCGTTCAAGTCGTTTGAGATAAATCGGACTCCGGTGGGAGTTGCCACGTGTTGGGAATTCCGAAAACGTCGAAAGGAACGATCTACTTCGCTAGACCAAGGCGGCGCCGTAAATCGCTCGCCGAAATACCGCCCTCTTTTTTTACTCTGGCCTTGGATCGGTCGATGACCTTCAGGAACTTACGGTTGGTGCTCAGTGCTACGGTCTCTTCATCGGCATTGCGGATGGGACAACCGCTGCGAACGGCTTTCCCCGTTTAATCACGATGATCGGGTCTTTTCTTGCCTTTTCAGCGTATTCCGACAGCGGTCCCGACGCCTTCTTAAACTCGACTTTTGTCATAGCCAATAGGGTCACTAAGGATGAACGACGAAACCGATACAATCTTGTGGCATTTGCGCGTTCGCAAAATCGAGCAAGTCGAGTTGTATTTGAAACTCCGGCGGTATGTCCGGATAAAACTCACGCCGATGGAGGCGCTTAACTTCCAAGCTGCGCCATAGCTCCTCGGCGGCATTGAATTGATGCGCAATTTGCTGTGATCTTCGTCGCGTCGACGGAAGATTACAATAAAGGGAGATCATGCCGGTAGTATAGGTCACGGTTTTTCGGCGACCACTTTGCCGTTTTTCCAAACGTAGACTGGAGTACCGTGCATGCGCGCGGTCTTGCGCGCGGTCTTGGCCGCGCGTCGGAGGGCGCGGCCCACCGCTGCGGAGAATTCTTTGCTCGTATGAAGTTTGGCTTTTCTTTTCATGGCGATCTTTCCAACAACTTTGGCGTACTGCCTGAGTTATCATACACCGTCCACTCGTCAGCCAAAAGCCGATACGATTTTTCGAAATTGATCCAGCTTCGAGTGAACCGGCGCAACACATCTCGGCGCGGCACGTTATGGCCACCTTGTTTGACCCGAGTAGAGATTCGCCGTAGCGCGAGTTGCGGCGATGAGATCCGTAGGTACACCATTTCGATTCGCCAACCGACGGCTTTCCAGCGCCTGAGCCGGTTGATGTAAGTCAGTCCACTCAACGTACTTTCAAAAGCAAAGTCCTCCTTGGATCTGGCGAGCCGGTCCAGTTGAAGTAGAAATAGTCGACCTGCCGCCAGCGCGGCCAGTTCCGGCCGCAACGGCGAGAGTCCGCTGGCGATCAAATCAGGATTGACGAAATGAACGACGCCTGCCTCTTTCGATAAAAATTCACGGGCAAACGTGGTTTTCCCCGCCCCGTTGGGCCCCGCGATGATGATGCAACGAGGCGCTGAGCGGCCTGGCTTAGCCATAGTTGGCGCGATTCTAATTACGACGCGCTATTGACGCAAGGCGGAATGCTTCGACGTTTTCGAGAATTCTCGAAACGTCGAAATAAAACCGGGAAGCGCTTGGTTCTAGACGGATCTATTTTGGATTCGGGATTCCCGGTTGACGACAGATTTTGCGGGCCTGTGTGGCGCGCCTTGCGACAGCTGGCAAAGCCTCATTGCGCTCGTCAAGGGCGCGTGAAGACGGTCGGTCCGATGAACGACTCGGCGCTGGAGCGGGTATCGTCCGAATCGATCGCGAGCGAGAGCGCGGTAGGGTTGTCCGG
>DASPXM010000031.1:0-8830 GCA_035637295.1 Verrucomicrobiia bacterium | reverse complement strand
GGGCCGTCACCCGTGCCGAGTCCGAGAATTGCGCGGCCTTTGGAAATTTCATTAAGCGACGCTGCGGCGCCGGCAAGCACCGTTGGATGGCGAAAAACCATGTTCGTCACGGCGATACCGAGCAGTACCCGCTTCGTGATCATCGCGCAGCTCGCCAGCGTCTGAAATGAATCGATGGAGCTCAGATGGCTTTCGCCGAGAAAGATGCCGTAGTAGCCGAGTTCTTCGGCCCGCACCGCGCGTTTATGAATCTCGTCGATGTTCTTTACGCCGCCGTGGACGCTGTGCAGGCTGAATTTCATTTGAGAGAAGCAATAGGCATCAGGCAACAGGCAATAATTGGGGGCACGGCATGCCATGCCCGGCGAATTCTACGGATGGAAGGCCACGAGCCCGCAGCCTGTTGCCCAGGGGACCACGGGCTCGTAAGCGAGCAGCTCAGCTTTCCAGCTTTGCACGGCGCCAGCGAGAGCTATCCAAGTTCGGATCTCGTGACCACCGGAGCCGGCTTCGGTGTTAATCTCGTCGTGCGTGTAAGCGGTCAAACTCGTAAAGTCGCGAGCGATCAAGTTCTCGAGAAAATTTTTATCGAACGGGATATTGATCTTACCGTGCTTGGCTTCGCCGGGCCAATGCGACAAACCGCCAGTGGCGATCATGGCAATTCTCTTCTGGCTTTTTTCCAAGACCTTCCCGAGAAATTGGCCGAGCGCAAAACAACGGTTCGCCGTCGGCATCGGGGGCGTCAAGGTGTTGATGATGACTGGCACGACGGGCACGGCCAAGTCGGGATTCAGGAAATGCAGCGGCAAAAAAGTCGCGTGATCGAACAGCAACTCGTCGGAAAACGTCGGATCGAATCCACCGTCGAGACACGCATCGATGAGATCCTTTCCTAACTGAGCGTCTCCGGGCACACGGGCTTTGGGAATTCTCAGCCATTCCTCAACGGGCCCGTCGTAATGCTCAGCGCGACCAATACAAAAGCTGGGCATGCTATTGAGAAAAAAATTGGCCCAATGCTCGACTGTGAGGGCGACAATCGCGTCGGGCTTCGATGCGGCGAGCTTCGCACCGAGCTTACGATAGCTGCCTAAAATATTGACCGCTTGTTCTTTCGGCGCGGCCTCGGTCCAAGCTGTCATTCCCGGCGCATGGCTGGCGGCGCAGGCAAATACGATGGGCATAGTTTACTCCAATCCTTTGAGCGCTTTGGCGTAATCTTCGTTGGACACTTTATTTAGCAAGGTAAACGGCCGCAACAGCAGCGAATGCACGCCCATGGCATAAAGCGAGCGGACATCGATGTCGAGGATCGCCGATGCTTCGGCTGGGGTAAGCTCGTAGTTCTTAATGAACGTCGATGGATCTTGGCGATAACGTTCGCGCTGCGCGGGGTCACGATTTACGTGGTAGATCAGTTTCTGTAGTTGATAGAGGCTCATAGTGAATTATCCAATTTTTCATGCAACCAAGTAATAACGGTTTTGAAAATATTCGGAATCGAGCCCATGTGGCCACCAGGGAATAGCCGAATCGTTTTCGGCTTACCATGTTCGAGGAGCAGATAGAAATCCTCGAGCGGCACCTGCTTGTCTTCTTTGCCGTTGACGATCAGCATCGGCGCGCAGGGTTTTTCGAGCCAGCCTTGGCTAAGCAGCGAGAGCGCCGGCATCACGGCGCAAAGCTCGTCGAAAGTTTTCTTGCCGAAGAGATTGGCGCGGGCTTCGATGAGATCAAAAAGATAGGAGTCGGCGTGGCGCGAGCGCGCTTGCCACTCCGGCTGAAAAAAATAATGGATCCCACCGCCCCAGTTGACTGCGCCGCGCAATTTGTCCGGCGCGGCGTGGGCTAGCTTTGTCGACCAATGGCCGCCAAAGCTGGCGCCGACCACGGCGATTTTGCTGCTATTGACTTCAGGGCGCTTGAGTAAATAGTCGAGGGCCGCAAGGTGTACAGCGTGAGCATCCGGCCCCGCGAGCATCGGGCATTCTCCCGTGCCAGGACTGTCCATGATGAAACAACCCCAGCCCTCTTTAACGAACGACTCGCCGAACGAATGGCGCTCTTCCTTCCAATTGTCGATGCCCCCCCAGTGCATAATCATCGGCCCGGGAAGTTCTTTCGGAAACCGCAGGTGACCGACGATTGCCTTGCCCTGAAACGGGATCGAAACACGCTCGACGGGAATGTCGAAATATTTGGCCGCCGCGAGAAACATCTCGCGGGTCTTCCTATAGCCATGGTTTTTTCCCGGCGTGCTCGGAAACGGATGGCGGGCGACACCGTAGTAACCGTACGATTTGAGGAACGCCTCTTTGGCTTGAGCGGCATTCCCCGCTTTCTCGGCAGCGCTGGCTCTCGCCTCCCAACGCGCTCCGAGTTCATTCCAGGCGGCGGCCCAGGTTTCGCCCTCGAGCGTAGGCATGTGCGCGAGAGCTTCTTCGGCCTCGGTTTTGTCGGCGTGGAGAAACGGCGCGCGATGGCCGACGCGGCTACGAATATCGTTTTTCACTTCTTCGAGGGTGCGTGGTTCGCTCATGCAAGAATCCTTTCCCGGCGAGACTGTTGATCTGATCTCTAACTTTAGGGATTCGTTTCACCCGCCGTCAATAAAAAGCATTTGCTGAAAGAGTCGTCAAGCGCGCGCGTACACTGACCGCCGGATAGCAGATGACCCTTGGCTGCTTCGCTGTGGCCGATCAGTCAAGTTTGCCGCCATGATTCTGCCCTATGCAAGGGTTGACGTTCGCAGGTCACCGTGTCATCCAGTTAATTAAATGCGGTTCTTTACAAACGGTTTTTTTACGATATAGATTTTCATTCTCGTCACGGAGTAAGTCATGGCCTTAATCATCGACGGCAAAGCGGTCGCCAAAGAAGTTCAAAAGCAAATCAAAGAAGAAGTCGAAGGACTCGAGCGACGCTGGGATCTGGCACCGGGGCTGGCCGTGGTGTTGGTCGGAGACGATCCCGGGTCGCATATTTACGTTCGCAATAAAGAGAAAGCGTGCAAGGAAGTCGGCATCAAATCCTTTGAGCATCTTCTTCCCGCGACGATCTCGGAAAAAGAGCTGCTCGTGCTGGTGCACCAGCTCAACAAGGACAAAAACGTTCACGGTATCTTGGTGCAGCTGCCCCTGCCGCCGCACATCCGGGCCGAACGCATCCTCGAAGCGGTTTCGCCGCACAAGGACATCGACGGTTTCCATCCGATGAGCCAGGGGATGTTGCTGCTCGGCGGCGACGGTTTCAGACCCTGCACCCCGTTGGGCATTATGAAACTTCTCGCGTCGGTGGACTGCGATCCAAAGGGTAAGAATGCGGTCATCGTCGGCCGCAGCAATATTGTCGGCAAGCCGGTTGCGCTGCTGTTGCTCGAGAAGCATGCGACCGTGACGATCTGCCACTCGCGCACGGCGAGTCTCCGCGACGAGGTGGGCCGGGCGGATATCTTGGTCGTTGCCATCGGCAAGGCGCGGCTCGTCCGCGGCGATTGGGTGAAGCCCGGCGCCGTGGTAATCGATGTCGGTGTCAATCGATTGCCGAACGGCAAACTGTGCGGCGATGTAGAATTCGAAATCGCCAAAGATCGCGCTTCGGCAATCACGCCGGTTCCAGGCGGCGTCGGTCCGATGACGATCTGCATGCTGCTCCACAACACTTTAAAAGCCGCCAAAGGGTCGCTGCAGCGGGAGCGTTAGGCGATTCAATTACCTCGGTGTGCGTGGCTCGAAATTGAACAGGACACCTCTATACGCCGATCACAGGCGGGCCGGCGCGAAAATGGTCGAGTTCGCCGGCTGGGAAATGCCGGTTCAGTACAAGGGAGTCATCGAAGAACACCGGGCGGTGCGTCGCCACGCTGGCCTTTTTGACGTCAGTCACATGGGCGAGATCGAAGTGCGCGGCGAAGGCGCGCTGGATCTCTGCCAACGCGTTTCGGCCAATGACGTTGCGCGAATGAGCGCGTTCCAAGCACAATATAACTTGCTGCTCAACGAGCGAGGCGGCGTGGTCGACGACGTGATTTTCTATCGGCTGCAGCCGACGGTATTTTTTATTTGCGTCAACGCGGCGAATAGCGACAAAGATTTCGCTTGGATCCGCGATCATGCCAGCGGCGCAGTCGAAGTCGAAAACGTCAGCGCCAAGTACGGCCAACTCGCTTTGCAAGGACCGCTGGCGGCGAGAATTCTCCAAGCGTTGACCGCGGTCGATCTCGGTGCGATCACATCATTTCACTTCGCGTTCGCCGACGTCGCAGCAGTCCGCTGTCTGGTGGCGCGCACCGGCTACACGGGTGAAGACGGCTTCGAGCTTTATTGTAACGCCGGCGATGTGGAGCGACTCTGGGGCGCGCTCTTAGAAGGCGGTTCTCCGAAGGGCTTGGTTCCGGTGGGTCTCGGTGCCCGCGATACTCTAAGACTCGAGAAGGCTTACCCGCTTTATGGCCATGAACTCGACGACAACACCACGCCGCTGGAAGCGGGATTGGGCTGGGTGACCAAATTTTCCAAGCCGTCGTTCATCGGGCGCGGAGTCTTGTTGCGGCAAAAAGAAGAAGGGGTCAAACGCAAATTGGTCGGCCTCGAGTTGTTGGGCCCCGGCATCGCCCGCAGCGGATATGAGTTGTTCAAAGACGGACGTTCCATCGGGCGCGTGACCAGCGGCACCAAGTCGCCGTCGCTCGGAAAAGCGATCGCGCTCGGTTACGTCGCCAGCGAAGAGGCCAATATCGGCAATGTTGTCGAGGTGGAAATCCGCGGCCGACGAGTTCAGTCAAAACTGGTCTCGTTACCATTCTACCGCTGCTAAGCGCTGCAGCCAAACAGCTACGAAGGAGGTCTGCAATGGAGTTCCCTGACGGATTAAAATATTCCAAAGAACATGAATGGGTGCTGGTCGAAGGAAACACGGCGACGATCGGTATTACGGAGTATGCGCAAGAAGAGCTCGGTGACATCGTCTACGTTGAATTGCCGGAAGTTGGCGAAAAGGTCGTCAAGGACGATCCTTTTGGCGCCGTTGAGTCGGTCAAGGCGGTTTCCGATGTTTACGCCCCGGTGGGCGGAACCGTGCTCGAGATCAACGATGTCTTACCGGACAATCCGGAGACCATTAACGACGACCCTTATGGCGACGGATGGATGATCCGGGTCGAGTTGGCGGACAAAGACGATCTCAAAGATCTGATGGACGCCGAGGAATATGCCGAGTACGTCGAGCAACAAAAAGCCGACGAGGATGAGGAAGAAGAAGACGAAACTGATGAAGAAGAGGAAGACGAAAACGAGAAAGAGTAGCATCGATTCATGCGCTACACTCCGCATACCCCAGCCGACAAAGAACGCATGCTTCGAACCCTCGAACTCCATTCCGTCGAGGAGCTTTATCAGCATATTCCCCAGACGCTTCGTGAGCGCGCCAAAATCGATCTGCCCCGCGGTTTAACGGAACCGGCCGTGCGCAGGCGAATGGCGAGTCTCGCCGCGCAGAACGCCACCGCCGCCGACTGGAGCTTTTTTCTCGGCGGTGGTATTTACCATCACTTCATTCCGACAGCGGTCGATGCGATCATCTCGCGCTCGGAATTCTCTACTTCCTACACACCCTACCAGCCGGAGGTTAGCCAGGGCACTCTCCAGGCGCTCTTCGAATATCAGACTCTCATCTGCCAACTCACGGGTATGGAAGTTGCCAACGCCGGCGTGTACGACGGCGCGTCGGCGGCGGCTGAAGCCGTGCTCATGTCGCGACGGATCCAACCCTCGAGTAAGCGGCGGGTGTTAGTATCCAAAGCCCTCCATCCCCAGTATCGCGCCGTCATCGCGACGTATCTCAGAAATCTTCATGACGTTCATCTCGAGGAAATTTCTTTTGATGCCAGCGGCGCCACTGATATGGCGGCACTGATGCGTCATCTCGATGATCAATCGATGTGCGTGCTCGTCGGCTATCCTAATTTTTTTGGCGTGATCGAAGATCTGGCTCCGGTGAAATCGGCTTGTGAGCGGGTTGGAGCGCAATTGATTTCAGTGACGACCGAACCGCTTGCGCTCGGACTCGTCAAACCGCCCGGCGAATTCGGCGCCGATATCGCCGTGGGCGAAGGCCAGAGTCTCGGCATACCGATGAATCTTGGCGGACCGGCCTTTGGATTTTTCGCCTGCCAAAAGAAGTTTGTCCGTAATATTCCGGGACGGCTCGTCGGCGAAACCGTCGATACTGAGGGCAGCAGAGGATTTGTCTTAACGCTCGCTACGCGCGAACAGCATATCCGGCGCGAGAAGGCGACTTCAAATATTTGCACCAGTCAAACTCTCTGTGTGCTGGGCGCCACGGTTTTTATGTCACTGCTGGGAAAATCTGGTATCAAATGTTTGGCGAAAACCAATGTGGCGCGCGCCCACGACGCCCACCTACAACTGGTCAGCAAGGCTAAGCTCGAAGCGGTATTTTCCGGGCCGTACTTCAATGAATTTGTTATTCGAGCAAATAACTTGGAAGATATTTTTACCCGGTGCGCGGCGCAAAAAATCGTCCCGGGCATCAAGTTGGGACAGTGGTACCCGGAGCTCCAGGATTGTTTGCTGGTCTGTGTGACTGAAATGAACGAAGCCGAGGAGATCGCACAGCTTGTCAGAACCATCTCACGGCAGTAGGCGGTCGCGCGTCGCGGCGCCAAAGCTGCTCTTCGAAAGCGGCTCTTCGGGCAGAAGCGCGTTGGACTGGCCGGCGCAAGACGGGCCCGTTGAAGAGGGTATTCCGCCGGCGCTGCTGCGCGACGATATCCCGGGATTCCCGGAGTTGGGCGAGCTCGAAGTGCTGCGCCATTTCACCTGTTTGTCGCAACGAAACTTCGCCATCGAGAGCCAATTCTATCCGCTCGGTTCTTGCACCATGAAATACAATCCGAAGATCAACGAAGCGGTGGCTCGCTTGCCTGGTTTCGCGCAGGTTCATCCGTTGGTTTCACCTGAGTTACTGCAGGGCGCGCTGGCGTTGCTCCATGATCTAGAACAAATACTCGCCGAGATCAGCGCCATGGAATATGTGAGTTTGCAACCCTCCGCCGGCGCTCAAGGCGAGCTTACCGGCCTCATGTTGATCCGGGCCTATCTCAGCGAGCATGGCGGGCCGCGCAAAAAAATTATCGTTCCCGATACCGCCCACGGAACCAATCCGGCGAGCTCGACCCTGTGTGGCTACGACGTCGTGCAAATTACCTCCAGCACGCGCGGTGTGATCGACGCAGCGGTGATCGAGAAAGTCATGGACCAAGACGTTGCCGCCGTCATGATCACCAATCCCAATACCCTGGGCTTGTTCGAAACCCAAATCGAAGCGATCGCCAAAGTCGTTCACGCCAAAGGTGGACTCGTCTATCTCGACGGCGCCAATCTCAACGCGCTCATGGGCATCGCCAAGCCGGGCCATATGGGCGTCGATGTGCTGCACATGAACCTGCATAAAACCTTTTCGACGCCGCACGGCGGCGGCGGACCCGGAGCGGGGCCGGTTGCGGTAAAGGCGCAACTACGGGACTACCTGCCCGTGCCGCGAATCTTCAAGCACGGCGACAAGTTTGAGTTGCAGGATGATTGCCCAAAATCGATCGGGCGGGTGCGCTCATTCTTCGGCAATTTCGGCGTCCTCGTGCGCGCCTACGTGTATATTCTTTCACTGGGGGGCGATGGTCTCGAAGAGGCGAGCCGGATGGCGCTTCTCAACGCTAATTACATTCGCAAGAAACTGGAAAAAAGCTATCAGATCGCCTACGACGAGCCGTGCATGCATGAGTGCATTTTCACCGATCGCGTGCAGCACAAGAACGGCGTCACGACGCTGGATATCGCGAAACGACTGCTGGACTATGGCTACCATCCGCCGACCATTTATTTTCCTCTGGTGGTTTCCGGCGCGCTAATGATCGAACCCACGGAAACCGAAACGCCGGAGACTCTGGACGGCTTTGTCGACGCGATGCTGCAAATTGCCCAGGAGAGCAAAGAAGATCCCGAGCTCGTCAAAAACGCGCCATACTCGACTCCGGTGAGACGGCTGGACGAGGCGCGAGCGGCGAGAAAGCCGGTGTTGAGATGGGACCCTGGCTCGTCAAGCAATACCTAGGATCAAAGGTGAAATGGCAACAAGGAATGGTCAGCTCAGCGAGCGAAGCGATAATTCAAACGATTGTCGTCGTACTCCATTGAAGCCGAGAGCGACAGAGGATTGGGCTTTATCCAAGACGGGATAGGTGGAAACGGCGCCGCTGCTTTGATCGCGCGCATGGCCTCCTCGTCGAGCACTTGCGAACCGGACGAGCGGACCAATCGCAACTGTTCCAACTGACCATTTCCAGCGATCGTAAACTCCAATAAAAGTTTGCCCTGTAGGCCATACCGCAAGGCGACTTCCGGATATTCCCATTGCGACTCGATCGAAAGCTTAATCTTGTTGAAATAGGTGACGTAGACCGGATCCCTGGTATTTAGACTAATAGGAGCGCTGCTTCTGGAATTTGACGACGACCAGGTCAGTGGCGGCAACAAGTCCTTGACCGTCGGCAGTTGGCGCTCCGCAACCTCCGTTTGCTCCCGAATCGGCTCGCGCGGCGCCACTGGCGATGGCGCCGGGAGAACGGATTCCTCGCGGCCAAAGTCATTTTTCACCGGTTTGTCGCGCGTCGGAACAGATCTTTCTTGTCTTATCGGGGAATCTTTTTTGGCAATTATCGCGGGTGCTTTGAAAGGGCGCGTGGCTGGAGTTCTCGGAACACGGGTGGGCGCGGGTTGATCTTTTTCAGGAGTGGACAAAAGTGATACGG
>DASPXM010000030.1:0-17032 GCA_035637295.1 Verrucomicrobiia bacterium | reverse complement strand
AGCAGGCGCATACTCGGCCGCGTCAGCGTGCGCTTGGGATTCTTGCCAGACACCCAGAAGCAATGAATCGGTAGCTCGGATCCATTGCGCGTCATGGCGTAGTGCACAGCGGCCCAGACTTCCCAGTCTTTGACGCCGACTCTTGCCGCCGCAATCTCTGCTTCAATCGCTAACTCGTTGATCTCCACGGACCTGGTCAGAACTTCGATCTCTTCATCGCTTTTCACGTAGCGGACTTCGTCGAGGATCGCCGTCGCATCGACCAGTTCGGCTTTCGGAAATGCTTCTCGAATCTGCTTCCACGTGCCGTAGAAAATCGTCCCTTCCGGCGTGCGTGTGCCCTCGACTTCACCGAGTCCGGTGATGCCGATGCGGCCGCGCTCGACGCTCAATTCTTTCAATCGCTCGACAATCGCGCGTCCGTAATTGCGCCGCGCCTCGCGCACGTCTGCGGTCCAATCTTGCACCGTCGGCCAGCGCGGCGCCGCCGAGGTAGCGATCGCCGTCACTTCGCCGTCCAGCGGAAAAACCGCGGCGACATCCGGCTCGCCGCCGCCGCAGTGGGTCAGGTAGCGCGTGTTGGCCTGGTAATCCGCCGAATGGCCGCTGTTCTGCGGCGTGACGATGACGTCGAGATTATGCTGCCCCATCAACTCGCGCACTGCCTTCCAGCGCCGGTCGCGCTCGGCGAGTGAGAAACGTGGATAAGGATAGAGATCAGCCATGATGGGACACACCGAACCTGAACGTTACTATCACCAAAAGTTTTGAGAAGCTAGATTGATGGAACGCGACCCCATGATGAGCGAAACTCATCTCGCCGAATGACTGCAAGGGCGTTGCAATACGACCCTACGAAAGGGAAAACTTTCCTAGACTTTGCAGAATCTTTTCCCTTGCCCGCGAATGCAGGAGAGGGCTAGGTGAGGGCAAACAGAATTTGGTGTACGGAGATTTGAGCACCGAGCGGTGACCGGTGCGCGGAGCGCACCCTACGAAAACTTTGCGTTCTTGAGGGTAATTAGTTTGTCATTTCGAGCGCAGCGAGAAATCTTTCTTCCGTTCTTTCCTTCGTCGCACTTAAACATTCTTCACGATCAGCTTCAGTTCCCGCTTCCCCAACCTTCGCGCACCGTTTTCAGTCACCGTGACTGTATCGCCGAGACTGGCGCGGCCCTTGCCTTGAGCAGGACGAACTTGCGGTTTGAGAATAAAAGTCATGCCGGTCTGCAGCTCGATCTTTGAGAATCGTTCCAGGTCCTTATCTCCCAACAGCGCAGGCCCGTCGTCGCCCAGGCCGCGCGCGTGCATTACCGGATGATTCCACAGATATTTTCCCTTTCCCTGCTCCTCGACGGTTCGAGTGTAGACGTCGAAGAGCGCGCCGAAGCTGACTCCCGGTTTCATTGCTTGGAGAATTGCGTCGAAGCAGGCGCGCGAGATATTGATCATTTTCTGATACTCGTCATCGGGCGCGCCGAGCACGACCGGGCATACTGCCTGCGCGGCGTAGCCGGCGTATTTCGCTTCGATCTCATCGATCAGCCGGTCACCTTTTTGCAGGCGATAATCGGTCGGAACAAAGGAGCTGTTGCTCAGCCCCGGGCCCGCGCTCAGAAAGAACAACGTCGGCAACTCGCCGCCGTTAGCGAGCATCGCATGCACCGTCGCGCCATAGAGTTCTCTTTCGCTCACACCGGGATTGGCATTCTCGACCATCGCTTCGATCGTTTTTTCAACGATCGACGCCGATCGTTCGAGCATCGAAACTTCCTCGGCGCTTTTCACAGCGCGGATCTCCTGCATCATTTCGGTGGCGTTGACAATCTTCGCTTGAGGAAAGGTGTCCTGAATCGCTTTCACCGACGAGTACGGAATGATTCCTTCCGGCGCGCGAAATAGACCGGCGAGTCCTGAAATGCCGATGGTGCCTTTTTGCAAGCCGAGTTCGTTGATCCGCTCGATCGCATTTTCTCCCCACCGGTTCCGCCCATCGCGCACGTCCGAAACCCATTTCTGCGCCTGTTTCCACCAAGCCGCACGGTTGAAAATGAAAGCCGCGACGTCACCTTCACGGGGAAACACAGTAAAGACTTCTGTGGCAAAACCGCCGATCGTCGTGAGATAACGTGAGTCTCCCTGCAGCTGCTCCCAGCGACCGGTATTGGCCGGCAGCAGCAAACAATCGATGCCGCGTCTGGCCATCTCGGCACGCACGATCTTGTAACGACGATCACGCTCTTGAATGGATAGTTGTGGAATCATTTTGTCACCTCACATAGTTTTGGTCGACGGGTTGAACTGCTTCAACGATTTGAACGTCCTGTTTCGATTCCGGCGTAGGATGGGTTGAGCGTCAGCGATACCCATCATTTGCAACGGTGGGTATCAGCGCTTTGCACCTCAACCTACCTACAACTACAACGTCGCTCGAAGAACTCTTTAGTGTGATCGTCCTTCAAACCGGTGACCGATCTGAATGCGATTGCCAAAAGGATCATAACCGTAGACCGTGTGACCGCCGTGCTCGTGCCACGGGATCTTCGTCGGATCCGGCCCCCAGTAATATTCTTTGCGGTTAAACTTTTCCAGGATCGGCGGATAGAGTTCCGGCGCGATGCGAAAATCGATGTGCGGCCCTTTGACCGCGCGCGTGCTGCGCTCGGCGACTTGATCGACACGGCGGAGAATTACTAATTGCCCGGTATTCGGAACTGTCAATGTAATCTGCTCGTCGCCGGGCACTTGTTTTTCCTCTGTCAGGCCGAAGGTATCGCGGTACCAAATTTTTCCCTGCTCTAAATCCGTCACCTCCACGCGCACTTGGCTGATTCTTCTGAGCGGCACGACCTTCCCCTGCGGCTTATCGCTGACCGGATCGCGTCGAATCGCAAGCTCCATCGTATTGCCGTCGGGGTCGAGAACAAAGAGTGATTCTTTGATTGGGCACGGCGCCGCATACTCGACCGGTCCATGAAATTTCAATTTTCTCTCTTCCGCCGCGCGGGCAACATCGGCAAGATGATCCGCCGCAACTTCGAAACCGTAAACCACCCCTTCCAAAGGCCGCGTGGGATTCGGCGAAATCGAAAAATCTTGCAGCGCGACGCCCCAACCTTTGTGATTGGCGAGAGTATAGAAAATGATCTGCGGCACTTCACGATTGAGCCCGCGCAGATTCAAGTTCGTCAGGTGATCGATCTCACCGCCCATGAACGTTCCATAAAAGCGGTGCGCCCGCCCAAGATCGTTGCTCGGAACTACTCCATGATCGATGCGTTCAATTGTCGGGGCTCCATTTACGCTCATATAATTTCCTCCATTGATAATCTCCCTAAGAAGCGGCCCGCGTTACTCTTTCTATCCTCGATTCTCCATTCTCGATCCTCGGCTTACTCATTTACCCGACTTCTGCCGCGCGCTGTTGATCAGGTCGCCGACCGGCTTCCACTCCATCCAATCATGCCGGCTGATCTCGATGTAATCGACGTCCTTGCGTCGCCGCGCCGGTTCCGGCACAACGTTGGCGGGCAAATCTTCGCGCATCGAAGTGGTGGTGTCGTCTTCCTGCGTGTTGTTCGCCATTCGAAAAGCGATCTGGCCTTCCCGCGACAGATACCAGTTGATGAAAACCTTGGCGGCGTTGGGGTGAGGTTGATTGTTCATCAACACGATGGCGCCGTTATTCGAGCCGATGCCCGGCGCTTCTTTGAAATGATAGGGATTCACTTCCGCGACGGGAAGTCCCTGTTCCATTGCGCGCCGTAGCCGGCAGAGAACGCAGATCTGATATTTACCCGATGCCAGCCAATCGGTCCCCTGGCGAAAATCGCTGAAATAAGTGAGATCCATCTCACCGCCGTAAAGCCGTTCAAGAAATTTTGGTCCGACTTGCGGGTGATGGTACATAAAAAGCAGCGCCGTCGAAACGTAGTTGGCGCGCGGCCACAGTGCGATCGTCTTTCCCTTCCATTTCGGATCGAGCAGATCCCACACCGAACGGATCGATTCCAAGTTAACCAACTTGGTGTTGGTGTAAAACGGCGGCCCGTAGAGCGTGCTCTGATAAACAAAGACATATTGGCCCTCCGGGTCGACGTAGCGGTGTTTGCCCTTCCACCACTTGGACAGATCGGTCACTTCGGGCAGTATCAACGCCGGCGGCAATGGGTCGAGGGTCTTGCCGCGGTAAAAGCTGTTGTAGGTCGCGCCCGGCGCGCCGAGCATGGCATCGACTAAAAACTGGCCCGCGCGCCGCTCCGCCATTATTTTGGTGACGATCTCGCTCGTCGTGCTGATGCCGACGGAGTTCAGTTTTATTTTTGGGAATTTCTTTTTGAACGCATCCCAGATCAATTGCAGATCACCGACCGAGTTGGTGGCGTAGACGGTAACCTCGCCTTCCTTCTCTGCGGCTTTGACAACGTCCTCCCAACGCGACTGCGCAGCCGACGCCGTTTCTGCGACCGCCCAGACTCCAACAACCACGGTCGTCGCAATGATCCTATATGACCTATAAGTCTTATACTCCGTCTTCATCGCCTAACACCTGACTGGACTCCTTACTTAGCCCCTTTACTCAGTACTTATCTCCTGCCCCATCCCGCGCCGTCGCGCCTCTTCATACGCCCACGCCGCCAGCGCGAGATCGCCGTAACCGCCCTGGGAGTCGCGAAATACGATGATGCTAGCGGATTTTTCCGGCACCGCGATTTTTCCCGAAACGATGTCGCAAAACTCGACGACCGAATCCCAGGAAATTGGTCCGTTCCGGGAAAGCCTGATCAACGCCTGATCCAGATTGGTATCGTAATATCCGAGCTCATGCGTTTTGCTCGTAACTGAGATTAAGCTAGCCCGCAAGTAGACATCATCGTCAAATTCGTTGGGCCGCCCCACGCCAAAGACGGAAAGCCCCGGCCTAAGCCACTTTCCGAGGAGCGCTGCCGCGGGCGAGTTTGTGCTAGTGAGCACCAAATCCGATTCCTCGATCGCTTGTTGCGCTGATGTTGCGGCCGTTACCAAAACTTTGAGTTTATCGGCCGCCTGGCGCGCGAAGGCTTCGCGGTTCACCGCATTTCTGCTATAGACCAAAACTTTTTCAACGGGACGCACGGCTATTGCCGGTTTAAGTATGGGCAGTGCCAATCGACCACTGCCGATCATTGCGACTGTCTTTGCGTTAGGATCTCCCAAGCGATCGATCGCCAACCCAACAGTCGCGCTAATACGCAGATTGCTAAAAGGGTAACCCATCAATGACAAGAGAGTCCCTGAGCTAATCTCGAACAGCAGCGCCATGCTCTCGCCGCCGGTGACGCTTACCCGGAGGCCGTTTTTGTTTTGCGCTTGGAGTCCGCCGACCACCATGCGCATGCCACGGCTCATAAAGCGCAGCGGCGGCACTTGTTTCACTTTTCCGTTCGACTGCTCGCGAAATGTCTGGTCGAGTACGCTCATCGCCTGGCGCAGATCCAGCAAAGCGGAAACCTCAGAGCGTCGGAGCAAGAGCGTCAAGTCGTCGCCTCCGGATTGGTATGCGCGGCCGATCACACAGCCGAGCGCATCTAATAACGAACCTAGAAGTAGGTCAAGGCGCAGCGCGAGAACATTCGCGCACTCTGCGGCAGGACAATTTTTCGGCGACCCGAACCGCTACCTGGATTGGGTCGTCGACCGTCACTAGCTCAGTCCACGGTTAGCGCCGCTGTACAATGGAGTCAGCAGCATCGAGAAGTAACGCTGGTATTGGCTATTTTTCGGCTGCTTTAATTTCTGTAATCTTGATATCGAATAATAAGGTCTTCCCGGCAAGCGGATGATTGAAGTCAATAACAACGGTGTTTTCTTTGATCTCGTGCACGCGCACCGGGATCCCCTGACCTTGCGGGCCCTGCGCCGTCAACACGGTGCCGACCTTAAGCGCGTCCGGCGGCAGCTTGTCTTTGGGAACCTCCTGAAATGCTCGGGGATCGATCGGTCCATAGGCATTCTCGGGCTTGAGCGTTATTTTTTTCTCTCCACCTACGGCCATTCCCGCCAGTTCTTTTTCTAAACCGGGAATGATCTTCCCCTGCCCGTGAATATAATGCATGGGTTGTTTTCCCTTGCTCGAATCGATCACGGTGCCGCTTTCGTCTGTCAAAGTATAATCGAACGATACCTCGGATCCTGCTTGAATTACCGTCTCCGGCTTCGCCGCGGTCTGGCCAAAAGCGTCAGGGTTAATCGATAGCGCGGCGATTAAAATAGCAAAGCGCGCGGTCAGAAAAATGGGAATCCGCCCCATGATCTCCTCCGAATTCGGACTGGACTTTTTGTTCGGTAAGAGTTCACGGTACGCGGTGTACGTGGCGAATGCAATCGTTTTGACCGCCGCTGAGTCGCAACCTCGTCACTGCGCCAAAATCTTTTTGATTCGTTCGACGACTTCCGGCGGCTGCTCGATGACGTCTTTGGCGATCTTCGACAATTCTTCCCCGGTAACGGCGGTAATTTCTAAATTCATTTTAGCGGCATCGGCCAACAGCGCGGGATCGGCCATGCTTTTCATAAAGGCATCGCGCAAAATCTTCGTTCGTTCCGGCGGCGTCGCCGGATGGGTTACGATCGGCCGGCCGAGCTCACCGGAGCCGAGCATGACCGTAACCACGCGTCGCCCGAGATCGGAGGTTTTGAATTCGTCCATGAGATCGCTGAGCAACGGTGTATCCGGTAGACGCGGATCCTTCTTGTGGCCGGTCTGCAAAAGTATCCGCACAAAGCCCTTCTTGCGCCAGGTGTGATAGGGCTCGCGCGCGAAGTAGGCCGCGGTCGTAAACGAGCGGCACACGACTTCGTTTCGTTCCGTTGCCAGATCGATTTCGTTGCCGCCGGCGTAGCCGGTGACGATCGTAAACTTGGTGCCGAGGGCTTCTTCGAGCATGCGAGGAATATAATGACCGCTGGTTCCCGTGCCCGTGGCGCCACATTTGGGCGGTTCGGTTGCTTTACGAATATCCTGAATCGTTTTGTACGGTGCGTCGGCGCGCATGTATAGCATGTGTTCGGATTTGTCAGAACTGGCGAGCCACGTGAATTTGGGCCAGTCGAATTTAATTTCCTTGTTGCCCTGGATTTGATTGAAATAGTGCGCCGGATTGATTGAGACTACGGTCAAGCCGTCAGGTTTCGCAATCCCGTAGGCATAATTGGCCGCCACGATACCGCCGGCTGCCGGCATATTCTGCACGACCACGCCGGGATTTCCCGGGATGTGCTTGCTGATATAATTGGCGAGCAATCTGCCGTACATGTCATATGCGGTTCCGGCGCCGGAACCCACGATGAACGTGATCGTCTTGCCTTGATAGTAAGGAGCCTGCGCCAGCGAGTTAACAGCCGGAAATAGCAGCAGCGGAACGAAAAGTAATACCTTTCTTATCATGGAGCCTCCCTGTCGACCAAAGCCTTTGACGCAGCACATAGTAAATCGCGGCAGCAGCGCCGTTCAAGAGGCAAATTCGATTTCCCGACGGTCCGGCACTGTTTTCGATCCGGTTCACCCGGGGCGACGTGGGAGCAACCGCTCGGCGAGAGACTTCATCGTGCGGAGAATCTCGCTTTTCCTCGTCGTCTGAATCAAGAGCTTTGGCGGCACGCATTCAACTGAGACAAGTCGAGTGAAAGACACCCAGAAGAGGCTAGACATTTATTTATTACAACCGCGACTCAAAATGAAATTGCACAAATCTCAAAAACCAATGCGTGAATCTATCGCGACTTGGCGCCAAGCCGCAAAGTTCGTAAGCCGGCGGCGAAAAGTGTGCGGTGCATTCCTGTCGACTTGCGTCACGCAAGAGATCATCAATGACATATGTTGACATTCGCGCCAAACCAAACGCACAAAGAATGAGACCCGTTGCGTCTCAAATACGCTCACGTCGCTGGGAGTGTATTGCTGACCTGGAATATTCGTTTTGGGTTTAACCGGACATATTCAGGGGTATAAAACTTGCTTTGAAAGCCCGTGACTATGCTTCTTGGGGGGGAGCGTTAATTCATGACGAACAGCACCATTCGGCTTGGGCCACTGGGATTGAAGAGCATCGTTGGCGTTATGAGCTGTGCGATCGGCCTCGTGGTCGTGTACTTCGGTTTCGGGGTCGGCACCGAATCTCCGAAGAAGGAGGCTTTGGCCAGCGTGAGTCCGGCTGCCCTCGATCAACGGCAAAAGCCGATTCGCGCCATGAACGTCGCGCTTGGTAACATGGTTTTCCTAGCGCAGGATCTCGGATTCAGTGTCCGGAACGCTAAGGACGGCGTCACCGACGCGAGCAAAATCTCAGCGCGCATCGAAAGCCAATTACAGGGCATCCGCGAGCTATATCGTCAGGAAGTCGCCAACAATCCCACCCTCGCGGGCGGCATGATATTGCAATTTAACGTCGCCCCATCCGGCGAGATCAGCCAGGTTCGAGAACTATCGTCGCGCCTAAACGACAGCGATTTTAAGAGGGCCATCTTAGCTGAAGTCTCGAGTTGGTCGTTTGCCGATATTGTCGATGACAATCTGACGGTAGCCTGCCCGCTGCTGTTCGTCCACGAAGGGATGGATATCACTACTTTAGTCCGGTGGGAAAAATTCCTGGGCAATTTTGGCGATAAGGCCGCGATGGGTCGTTCCGCCGCTAACTCAGCTCCGACGCAACAAGCCAAAGCAACGGAGAGCCCGGGCACAGCGGCCGGTGCGACGAAGACCGCTTTGCTTACGCCCGAAAAGAAAGGACCGACCGCCGGAGCGGCAAAGGAAAACAAAGAATTTCAAATCAAATACCCGACCGCGCTTCGCAAGTACCCAAATTTTACTTCCGACTCGCTGACCACGTTCACCACAGGTACGAAGATATCCGTGCTGAATAAACAGGGAGATTGGTTAGAAGTGCGGTCCACAGATGACGGCCCCACGGGATTCATCCGCAAAGAGTTCATCGTGCCCGTCGAAGTCGCGCGTAAGTAAAGCCCCATCACGATTCGATCGAATTGCCTGTGCGTCGCCTACCTGCCGGACGGCGTGGTTGTAGCTCTGCGTCGCCTTACGTACAATCGTCACATTCATTGTAAGCCCATCGCTTTCAACGATCATGGCCCAATTTATCAACCGTCGCCCTTGGCACATTCCAGAAAGTGCCGCCACACCGGAATCGATTTTCCGCCAGCGCCGCCAACTACTCAAAGCGGCAGGCTTTATCGGACTCGGGTTGGCGGGAATAATTCCTTCAGGTTGCGGACCCGCGAAGGATGCAGCAACGATCGGCTCGCAAGAACATCCTCCTGCGCGCGATCTCTATTCCACACGCCGCGACACTCGTTTCGTTCTCGATCGTCCGCTTACCGAGGAAGTCTACGCCGCCTCGTACAATAACTTTTACGAATTTAGCGTCTTCAAAGGCAGCGTCTATAAGAAGGCTGCTCGTCTGCGCACTTCGCCTTGGCAAGTTGAAGTAAGCGGTCTGGTCGAGAAACCGCGGGTCTTCGAAGTCGACGAGCTTATTAGAATGATGACTTTAGAGGAAAGGCTTTACCGCTTCCGCTGCGTTGAAGCATGGGCCATGGCGGTGCCGTGGACCGGTTTTTCGATGCGGCAATTCATTAAGAAGGTCCAACCGCTCTCGTCCGCCAAATATATCCGCTTCGTAACGTTCATGAACGCGGACGTAGCGCCCAATCAAAATCCATCCAAGGGGCCCTGGCCATACACGGAAGGGTTGACGATGGCCGAAGCAATGAATGAGCTGACTCTACTTGCCACTGGAATTTACGGCCATCCTTTACCGAAACAACATGGCGCGCCATTGAGACTCGTCGTGCCGTGGAAATATGGCTTCAAAAGCATCAAGTCGATCGTCATGATCGAATTCACGGCGGAACAACCGCCCACTTTCTGGAACAGCAACCTGCCTAAGGAATATGACTTCGTTGCGAACGTGCGGCCCGATATCCCTCACCCGCGCTGGTCCCAGGCAACAGAAAAATTGATCGATACCGGCAAGCGCCGCCCGACTCTACCTTATAATGGTTACGGCCAATGGGTAGCGCAGTTGTATACTTAGACCGATGTGGTCGAGGATCGAAGATAGAGGATAGAAGATGGCGATTCTCCATCCTCGATCCTCGGCTTGTAACCGGGCTCAACTAGATTAACTGCTTCAACGCCTTCGCCAAGATCTCGACGTTCTCGACGCGCGCGCCGTGTCCCATCAAGCCGACACGCCAGATTTTTCCTTTGAGCGGACCCAAACCGGCGCCGATCTCGATGTTGAAATCGTCGTAGAGGCGTTGGCGCACCTTCGCATCGTCTACACCAGCGGGGATTTTAATCGCGTTGATCATCGGCGCGCGGATCGATTCGGCGACGGCGGGTTCAATTTCGAGCCTGCGCATTTCGCGACTGAACGTTTCGTGCACCTGATGATGACGCCGCCACGCCGCCTCCAAACCTTCTTCGAGCACGATGCGCAGCGCTTCATGCAGCGCATAGTTCATAGAAATTGGCGCGGTGTGATGATAGAGCCGCTCGCTTCCCCAATATTTTTCAATCATCGAGAGATCGAGGTACCAGCTTTGCACTTTGGTCTTGCGGTTACGAATGATCTCGAGGGCTCGCTCATTGAAAGTCACGGGCGAGAGGCCCGGCGGGCAGCCTAAACATTTTTGCGTGCAGCTGTAACAGGCGTCGATGCCCAGCTCGTCGACTTTCACCGGCGCGCCACCGAGAGACGTCACAGCGTCGACTAAAAGCAGTGCGCCATGCTCGCGCACCAGGCGAGCGATATCGTCGAGCGGTTGCAAGACGCCCGTCGACGTTTCCGCATGGACCAGCGCAATCAGTTTGTATCTCTTTTTTTCGAGGGCGGCTTTGAAGCTTTGCGCATCGAGCGCCGTGCCCCATTCTGCTTCAACGGTATCCACCTGGGCGCCACAGCGCTGCGCCACGTCGACCATACGAGTGCCAAAGACGCCGTTGACGCCGATCAGCACGGCATCGCCGGGTTCGATGAGATTAACGAAGCAAGCCTCCATGCCGGCGCTGCCGGTGCCCGACATGGGCAACGCCAAACGATTCTTAGTCTGAAAGATTTCCCGCAGCATGGCCATGCTCTGGTCCATGATCTCCAAGAATTTCGGATCGAGGTGGCCGATGACGGGAAGAGAGAGGGCCTGGAGCACGCGCGGATTGACCGGACTCGGACCGGGGCCGAGCAGTGTGCGTATCGGTGGATTCACTTTGGGTGCGACTGACATACCACTCCTTAAATTATCCCTGAGAATTCGATTGTGATTTCATGCATTACCCTCGCCCTCCGGGAGCCTCCGGGAGAGGGATAGGGTGAGGGCGTTTACTCTTCGTCCTTCACGAAAAGCTCCATGCTGCCGATTTTCTCGATGGTGCCGTGCAGACGGTCGCCATCATGGAGCTTGCTTACGCCAGCGGGTGTGCCGGTGGTGATTAGATCGCCCGGACGAAGGGTCAAACAACTCGTGAGAAAACGAATATGCTCGCGCAGGCCGCAGATCATGTCGCTGGTGTGGGCGGTCATCGCTTCTTTGCCGTTCTGCAGGACTTTGATCGAAAGATTTTGTGGCTCTTCGATCTCGTCGCGCGTTACGATCCACGGGCCCAACGCGCTGAACGTGTCGAAGCCCTTGCGAATATTGCGCGTGTTATGCATGCCCTTGCCCCAGGGATCGCGCTGGCTGATATCCCAGCAGATCGTATAACCGAACACGTAATCGAGTGCCTGCGCTTCGCTCACTTTGCGCGCGCGCTTGCCGATCACCGCGCAGAGCTCGCACTCGAAGTCGACGAGGTTCGAAATCTTCGGCAAGATGATCGTGTCGCCGGGACCGATGATCGACGACGTCGTCTTGAGAAAAAATTCTGCCATCAAATCGTCTTTGTTTTTGATCTCCTTGTTTGCGCTCCCCATGCGATCGACCATTTCGGCTCGGTGGGCATAGTAATTCGCCGCGGCGGCCCAAAGAGATCCCGGATTTGTAATGGGCGCGAGCAATTTGACCGAACTCAAGTCCACCCCGCCGCTCCCTTGAGAAGCGTCGCGGGCAATTTGCATCGCCGCCGGATTGTTCGCCAGCGCGTCGATGATTTCCAACATGGTGTAGCCCTGTCGTGCCAATCCGGCCTTGATTAAACCATCGCCGATGTTGAATACCTTGTCACCCACGATCACGCCCGCCTGATTATTATTGTAGTGACAGAATTTCATTTCCGTGCCTCCAAAAAATCAAAATCGTAAACTGCCCTCTCATACCTGATGAAGAGCGCAAAGTCCAATGAGAAACTTTGTAATTCGCATATAGCTGATAGCTTTTAGCGTATGGATGAAACCCACATGCCATAGACCATATGCTATAAGCCCAGCGTGCCAGAGTTTGACGTCATCCACGCGCTCGTCTATGAAGGATTCAGCAATTAAGTACCGATAGGACAGCTAACTCATGCTAAATCTAAAAGTCGGAGTGACCAAAAATCCCCGCTTCGAACCGCTCATCGACGGGAGCATCAAGCCGACGAAGTTCGATCTCGAGATCGTCGTCACGACGCCGCCGGAACTATTTTTTCGCAATCTCAAGAACGACGAGTTCGATGTCTTCGAGATGTCGCTCTCGGAATACCTGATCACGCGCGAACAGGCGAAAAACAACCGTTGGCAATGGTCTGCATTGCCGATTTTTCCTGCCAAAGCGTTTGTCTGGCTCGGATACTTCGTCAACACCGCTTCCGGCATCGCCGGCTTAGCCGATTTCCGCGGCAAGCGCATCGGCGTGCCCGACTACGTGATGACGGCCGCGCTATGGATGAGAGTGTTTCTACGCGAGCTCCATAACATCCAGCCGGATGAAATTTCCTGGTTTATCGGCCGCATCCCAGAATTAAGCCACGGCGGCGTATTGGGCGTAGACACTCGGCCGCCGGCCGGCGTTGACATAACTTGGTTAACCGCGGCACAGAGTTTCGATATCATGCTCGACCGCGGCGAGATCGACGCGGCTTACGGCTTTGCGCCGCGCCATGATCCGAAACTATTCAAACTGAATATCGATCGCTACGGCGGCACGCCGCTCGACGGAAATCCGCGGCTTAGGAAATTGTTTGCCGACGGCGGCCGCGCGGTCGTCGACGCTTTTTTCAACAAGACGGGCCTAGTTCCGGCCAATCACGTCATCGTCGCCCAGCGCCGCTTGCTCGATGACAATCCCTGGCTCGCCGGAGAGCTCTACAAAATATTTAGCGAGAGCAAACAAGCCGCCTATGAGAGATCGAATTTCGCCGGTCCCGCTTATCTCTACTTCGAGAGCAATGAGCGAAAGACCCAAGCAGCGACTTTCGGCGAGGATCCATTTCCATTCGGCGTCAGTAAGAATCGGAAAATGCTCGAAATGCTTTTTCGCAACTCACACGCCGAAGGCTTGACGCGAAATCTCGCCAGGATCGAAGACGTTTTCCACCCCGCGCTGTTGGACACGTAGCATCGAATCGGAAGGAGTAGCCATGGCAAATTCATTTCCGACCGTCGATGCCGATGGCCACCTCGAAGAAAACCACATCGATTGGAAAGAACGCTTGCCGGATAAATATAAGAACCAGGCGCCCGAGCGCCGGCCGAGCGGCAACGGTCAACTACGGACGATCATAGAAGGCAAAGCTTGGCCGCGACCGAGTGGTCTCGGCATCGGCGTCGGCGGCCCCTACAGCCGGCCACATCCGCGCCGCCCGGGCATGACCGATCCCAAAGCTCGGCTGGTAGATATGGACGGCGAAAGAATCGATGTCGCCGTTCTCTTCGGCGCCGGTCTTGCGGGAACGCTCCCTGCATTGGAGGATGCCGGCCTCGCCGCCGCCCTTGCGACCGCGCGCAATACCTGGCTTGCCGAATATTGCGCGGAAAATCCAAAGCGGATCAAAGGCACGGCTGCACTTGCTCAACAGGACATCGGCGCATCGGTCGAAGAACTTCATCGCAGCGTAGCGAAACTGGGCTTCGTCGGCGCGTCGCTTTTTCCCAACGTTCGCGGCCGCCATCTGGGCGATCCCTACTATTTTCCGCTCTACGAGGAGGCGGAACGGCTCAATGTCCCCATATGTGTCCACATGTTTTTGGGACGCTACGGCTCGGATGCCACCGGCACGGAGCGCGTCGATAAGTTTTTTTACACGCACCTATTCGGCCATCCGTTCGAGCAGATGATCGCGCTGTCGGTTATCATCGGCGAAGGCGTGCTCGATCGCTTTCCCAAACTGCGCTTTGTGTTTCTCGAATCCGGCTGCGGCTGGGTTCCCTACTGGTTCGAGAGAATGGACGAGCATTTCGAAGTGCTCGGCGTCCAGCTGCCCGCTCTGAAATCCGAGCCGAGCAAACTTTTGGAGCGCGGCCAGCTTTATTTCTCCTGCGAAGCCGATGAGAAGGAGCTCGCCCACGTCGTCGATGTCATCGGCGACGATTGGATCGTCTTCGCCTCCGACTATAGCCATTTCGACAGCCGCTTCCCCGGCGCTTCGCAACCCATCATCGATCATCCCAAGCTTAGCGATACGACGAAGCGGAAAATTTTGAACGACAACGCGCGACGCTTGTATCCGCTGGAGTGACAACTCGTCATGCGGTCAAAACACCTGCGATCTTTTTGCGCTCTTGTAGTATCGGTCCTATGCGTCCCAGTCGTTCTGAAGTCCGCCCGTGCCGAAAACGTCAAGGTTGGCATCCCATCGCTGACGGTAACCATGCTCCCTCTCCCGGTAGCCAAGGAGCGAGGATTTTTCCAACAGGAAGGTCTGAACGTCGACTTCGTGCTGATGCCCGCCGCGCTCAACGTCAAAGTACTTCTCAGCGGCGACATCCAATACGCCACCACGATCACCGCCGGGGTGGTCGCCAACATCCGCGGCGTCAACACGCGCGTCGTTATGTGCTTCGTCGATCGCGTGCTTTTAGATCTGGTGGGCATTCCCGAAATCGGCTCGATTACCGACTTGAAGGGGAAATTGCTGGGCATCTCTTCGCGCGGCGGCTTGCACGATGTCACCATGCGCCGCATCTTCGCCCAATCAGGGATGGATCCTTCGCAGGCGACCTTCATTACGGTCGGCGGCCAGGGCGCGATGCTCGCGTCATTGCAGTCCAAGCGAATCGCCGCGGGACTGCTCAACCCGCCGCACAATTTTCTTGCTTACCGCGAGGGATTAAAGAATTTGGGTTTTGCCGGCAACTTCGTGCGGATTCCCAGCACGGGCATCGTCACCATGCGGGAGACTTTAGAGCGCTCACCGGACCAGGTCCGGCGCATGCTACGAGCTTTAAGTCGGGCGCGCGCGTTCGCCAAGGAAAACAAAGCGGCAACCGTGGCGATCCTCAAACGATTCGTGCAGTTGAACGACGAGGAGCTGGTCGCGAAGATCTACGATTACCACAAACGAGCCGAAACTCCCGACGGTCGGGTTGATGCCGGGTTAGCGGCCGATACCATTCGCGATAGTCTCCAAGCCGAAGCAATCACGAAGGAAGTACCGGTCAATCAAGTTTTCGACTTTTCCTATCTGCCGGCGCGTTAGTTTTTTTAACCACAACAAATGTAAAGTTCGCTAACTTCTGATTCTTCGTGTTCTTCGTGCCATTCGTGCCATTCGTGGTGATCTATGGACGGTGCGGAAGCGCACCCTACGAATCGCCACCGCAAGGGGGAGACAAAGAGGGGGTTCGAGAAAAAAGGCGGGTTTCAACCCACCCCTACGTGGTCTTTCTTGGCATACTTTGCGTTCTCTGCGGCTAAATCTTTCTCTCTAGTTTCACGTGCCGCTTACTTGAACTCCGTCATCAACTTCTCAGCGAACACACAAATATCTGTATCACCAATCTAACGCTAACGCCTACCGTCTTTGCCCAACAAAAGCGGCGCCGCCCGGATTATAGTTCAGAGTTTGTGGACGTTTGATCAAATCGATTGCAAGAACAATCTCATTCGTCGCGCTTACGACCACGTCACCTGCTCTTGTAAGGTCCACTTCCGCCGATCCTAACCGGCTATAGTCCGAAGTTACTCTGACCTTGCGATTGCTCAATCTCACGACCGTCACGGTCACATCCGACTGCGAAGCACCTTGGGAATCAGAAATCACATTGCCGTAATAAGTTCCTACGACCGAATCTGCCAAACCGTTCGATTCCGCCGGCTTATCGACGACTGGCGATCCCGTGGAGCGCATCACACGCCAATACGCGGCAAAACCCACAACTAAAATGATAATGACAGCGGCAGTGATCCACTTCCATCGTGAGTTTCGGCCAACCTCATGACGCAAAGCGCTGGGCGCATGTGGTGACAACTGAGGAACCGCATTGGCCGTTACGCCATCGCATAACGAGACGAATCCAGGATGTGCGGGATCGCCGTTCCAGCCAACCAAATCTGCCGTTTGTTTACGGCGGAACTCGAGCGGCGGACGTATTTCGTCAATGATAGCGGGCACCAACACGCCGCGTTCAGCAGCATGTGACGCTTCATTCTTCACCCACTCCGACGTGATCGAATCCTTCGACCATAGCACGACGACACTCTTAGCCATTTCGAGCTCGCGCTCGATCGCTTGATCAAAGATTTGTCCGGCGATTATTTTTCGGTCCCACCAGACTGACCAACCGCGAGTCTCGAGCGCATTCGCCATTTGGCGTGCTCGTTCGCGATCCTCACTGGCATAACTGATAAATACGTCGGCCATGCGGTTGCTGCGACAAATTCGGTTCGTTGCAAATCTGCTGAGTCTACGCTGGTTTGCCTCTAGGAAAAAAAGGGCGGGTTTCGAACCCGCCCCAACGTTGTCCTTCTTTGCGTACTTTGCGGCTAAATCTTTCTCTCTAGTCTCGCGTGCCGCTTACTTGAACTCCGGCAGCACCTTCTCGGCGAACAAACGAATATTTTTCATTGCCATTTCCTGCGGCATGCCGCCGAAGTAAAACGTGCCGGAAATCGTCGTCAG
>DASPXM010000029.1:0-38326 GCA_035637295.1 Verrucomicrobiia bacterium | reverse complement strand
ATGAGGACGATCCTGAAAGCAGAGATTTATCAGCGCGAAGGGTTCTAACGAATTCACGAAGCGCTTGCGTGACCGCAGTGCTCCTTTGGCGATGCCGGTGAGCTTTCCATAGTTTTCAGTAAGAAACGAAACAATCTTATCAGACTCACCAAACGGTCGTGAACGCAACACGATCGCCGGGGTGACATGGTTAGCGCGCATATCTATAATGAATTATCATGAGGATTATTGGGCTCGACCTTACCACTTTTAAGCAAATCACGCAACTATCTAAAATATCAAGAGAATTTATCCATTGCGGCTTGACACGAAAACCCTTCGTGATTACCTTGTAAGAACCGACACTAGGGGGAAGACTAAGGATGTCCGAAGAAACGAAAAAAAACGGCGAAGATATCGCTGCGGATGAATCAGTGACCGAAGCCACGCAAGAAGCTAGTCAAAGCCCTCTCGAATCTGAAATTGCCACCCTGAAAAAACAGCTAGAGGCGAAGGAACTAGAAGCAAAACATAACTACGATCGCTTGCTTCGCCAAATGGCGGAACTGGATAACTTCAAAAAAAGAACCGCGCGTGAACGGGACGAGCTGATTCGTTCCGCTAATGAAGCATTGATCAAAGATCTGCTGCCGGTGGTCGACAACTTGGAACGTGCTGTTGCCCATGCTTCGGGTGGCGGAAATGGTAAGCCGCTAGTCGAGGGTGTTGAAATGGTTCTGCGGGGTCTTTTAGACGTCCTGATGAAGCACGGAGTCGTTCAGGTCCCAGCAGTCGGGCAGCCTTTTGATCCGTCGAAGCATGAAGCCATGGCTCAGGTAGAAAGCGTTGACCATGAACCGAATTCTGTCGTCGAGGAATTCCATAAGGGTTATACATTTCGCGACCGATTGCTTCGTCCGGCCCTCGTAAGTGTCGCTAAGGCACCAGGAACAAAAGAGAAAAAAAACGGCGAAAGCACGGTTGAAAATGGCCCAAGCGATGATTAAATAAAGTATTATCTGACAAGAAGTACCGAGGAGTAATAGCAATGACAAAAGTTATCGGGATTGACTTAGGGACGACCAACTCCTGCGTGGCGATTATGGAGGCTGGGGACCCGAATGTCCTCGCCAATTCGGAGGGTAGCCGTACAACTCCTTCCGTTGTCGCCTTTACCGACAGTGGTGAGCGACTAGTCGGACAAATCGCCCGGCGACAAGCAATCACTAACCCTGAGAATACGATTTCAGCTGTCAAACGTTTGATTGGAAGACGGACCGACGATCCCATGGTTCAAAAAGCGTCTAACCTGCTTCCTTATAAGATCGTGCGTAATGATAACGGCGATGCCTGGGTCGAAATTCGCGGCAAACGGTATAGTCCTTCCGAAATTTCCGCTTTCATCTTGCAAAAAATGAAGCAGACCGCGGAGGACTATTTGGGCGAGAAGGTCACCGAGGCGGTCATTACAGTCCCCGCATACTTTAATGATAGCCAAAGGCAAGCAACCAAGGATGCCGGACGCATTGCGGGTTTAAATGTCTTGCGCATCATCAATGAGCCGACAGCAGCGTCTTTGGCCTATGGTTTGGACAAAAAGAAAGATGAAAAGATCGCTGTTTTCGATCTCGGCGGTGGCACTTTCGATATCTCAATTCTGGAGTTGGGTGACGGCGTCTTCGAAGTAAAAGCAACCAATGGAGATACCTTCTTAGGCGGCGAAGATTTCGATCAGAGAGTGATTGACTATTTGGCCGACGAGTTTAAGAAAGACCAGGGCATCGATCTGCGCAAGGATCGGATGGCGCTACAGCGTCTCAAAGAGGCGGCAGAGAAGGCAAAATGCGAACTTTCTTCGTCGATGGAGACCGACATCAATCTGCCGTTCATCACCGCTGACCAACAGGGGCCAAAGCATTTGAACATGAAGTTGACCCGGTCGAAACTTGAAGCTTTGTGCGCCGACTTGATCGATCGAGTGGAGGGCCCGTGCCGTCAAGCGTTAAAGGACGCTGGGCTTAGCGCCGGAGATATTCATGAAGTCATTTTGGTAGGCGGTATGACTCGCATGCCTGCCGTGCAGGAACGAGTAAAGAAAATCTTCGGTAAAGATCCTCACAAGGGCGTGAACCCGGACGAGGTCGTCGCCGTTGGAGCGGCGATTCAAGCCGCCGTGCTTACTGGGGAAGTGAAGGACGTGTTGCTCTTAGATGTTACACCGCTTTCACTCGGCATCGAAACCCTTGGCGGTGTTTTTACCAAATTAATTGAACGCAACACGACTATCCCGACGAAAAAGAGTCAGGTTTTCTCCACAGCACAAGACAACCAGTCGGCGGTTTCGATTCGCGTCTTCCAGGGCGAGCGGGAAATGGCTGCGGATAACAAGTTGCTCGGCCAGTTCGATCTCGTCGGTATCCCGATGGCGCCGCGCGGCGTACCACAAGTCGAAGTGACTTTCGACATCGATGCCAACGGTATCGTCCACGTGGCGGCGAAAGACCTTGGAACGGGCAAAGAACAATCGATCAGAATCACGGCGTCGAGCGGCCTTAGCGAAGAAGAAATCAAGAAAATGGTGCGAGACGCCGAGGCTCACTCTGCTGAAGATAAGAAGCGCAAGGACACTGTGGAAGCGCGCAACCAGCTCGACTCTTTGATCTATTCGACCGAAAAGTCGCTCAAAGAATATGGCGGCGATCTCGATCCGAGCGTCAAAGAGAGCATTGACGAGGCGCTCAAGAAGGCCAAGGAAGTTTTAGAAGGCCAGGATGCCGAGGCCATGCGCAAAGCGGCGGAGCAATTGAGCCAGTCCTCACACAAACTCGCGGAAGCCATGTATGCCAAGGCCTCGCAACAACAAGCGGCACCGCATGAAACCGCTGAGAAACACGATGATAAAGGTGCGGGTACGAGCGGAAAGAAAGACGATGTGGTTGACGCCGATTTCACGGAGGTTAAGGAATAATCGCGGGGCGAAGCTAGACTTTTCCTTACTCGAAGCCCCTACTCCCAGCGAAATAGAGGAGAGGGGCTTTCTTGCTTATATACAGAAATTTAGAAATCTAAAGGATTGGATTTGAGTAGCAAGAAAGACTACTATGATTTGCTTGGCGTCAGTCGAAACGCCAGCGAAGATGATATCAAAAAGGCCTACCGAAAACAGGCACTTCAACATCATCCAGATCGTAATCCGGGCGACAAACAAGCTGAAGAAAAATTTAAGGAAGTTTCCGAGGCGTATTCGGTGCTCTCCGACGCGCAGAAGCGTGCGCAATATGACCAGTTCGGCCACGCGGCATTTGGCGACGGTGGTCCATTCGCTGGCGGGGCCGACTTTTCGGGCGGTTTTGAAGATATATTCGGTGATATCTTTGGAGAGTTTTTCGGTGGCAGTACTGGCAGACGACGTGGCCGCGCTCGCGGCGAGGATTTGCGATACAACTTGTCGCTGAAATTTGAGGAAGCCGTTTCCGGCACCGAAAAAAAGATTAAAATTCCCCGCCATGGTCCCTGTGACACTTGCCGCGGCAGCGGTGCCAAGGCCGGCACGGCGCCACAGACTTGTCCGACCTGCCGCGGTCGCGGCCAGGTGAGCTTCCAGCAGGGATTTTTCAGTGTGTCACGGACATGCAATCAGTGCCAAGGCCGGGGCACCATCATTAAAGATGCCTGCCGCACTTGTGGTGGTGCGGGAAGCGTGCGCACAATGCATACGCTGAGCGTAAGGATTCCGGGCGGCGTGGATACCGGCTCGCGGTTGAAACTCCGGGGCGAAGGGGAAACCGGTCCGACGGGAGGAACGCCTGGCGATCTATACGTTGTCATCCATGTGGAGCCTCATCCGATTTTTGTCCGTGACAACCTCGACATCATTTGCGATGTACCGATTAGTTTCGCGCAAGCGGCTCTCGGTGCGGAAATCGACGTGCCGACATTGGAAGGTAAGGTCAAAATGAAAATCCCGCCTGGCACACAGTCAGGCAAAGTATTTCGCATGAAGGGCAAAGGAGTCAAGGACTTTCAGCGATATCACCAAGGCGATCAACATGTCCGTGTCACCGTGGAAACTCCCACGCGGCTGACAGCCAAGCAAAAAGACCTACTGAAAGAGTTCGCAGAACTTGGCGGTGAAGAGTTCAATCCGCTAGCTAAGGGATTCATCGACAAGATGAAGGAATTATTCGGCTAACCGCACAATTTTTTATCAACGCCCAGTAGAGTTTGCCCGTCAAGAAAACCGAGTTTCGGGCAGGATTCTTGTTGACGCCGGGTGCTGCTCTGAATAAGTTGTCAGATAGATTGGAGTCATCATGAGCGAGACTGAATGGAAAGCTGAGAGTCCGGATAACAAAGGTTCTCAAGTTGAGATTCCCGATGTCCTGCCGCTCTTGCCGATCCGCGATATCGTCATCTATCCCTACATGATGCTGCCCCTGTTTGTTGGTCGCGATGTGTCGATTCGTGCCGTCGAGGAGGCGCTGTCGCGAGACCGCTTGATTTTTCTGGTCTCGCAAATCAATTCCGCAGAGGAAAATCCAAGTCCCGCAGACGTCCATCGCGTCGGTACCATCGCCTCGATCATGCGCATGCTCAAATTGGCTGACGGACGGGTTAAGATTCTCGTCCAAGGTTTGGCTAAGGGCGAGGTCGACACCTACCTGCGCGAACGGCCATTTTTTGAAGTCAAAATTCGCAAGGTCATCGAGCCAACCTTGGCAGAAGTGCCCATTGAGGTCGAGGCGCTGATGCGCACGGCGAAAGAAAAGATCGAGCAAATTTTGAATCTCAAGAATCTGCCGCCGGAAATCGTGATGGTGACAGACAACATCAGTGATCCCGGAGTCTTGGCGGACTTAGTCGCGTCGAACCTAAGACTCAAAATCGAAGAAAGCCAGGCGATCTTGGAAGTGTTCGACCCCATAGAGCGTTTGAAGAAAGTCAACGAGCTGCTGACCCGCGAGCTGGAATTATCGACAATGCAGGCGCGCATTCAGAATCAGGCCAAGGAAGAGATGAGCAAGACCCAGAGAGATTACTACTTGCGCGAACAGCTAAAGCAGATTCAGCAGGAGCTCGGCGAAGGCGATGAGCGCGCCGAAGAGCTCAACGAAGTCAAAAAGCAAATCGAAAAGGCCAAGATGCCGACGGAGGTCAAGCGCGAGGCGGACAAGCAGTTGCGCCGCCTTGAACAGATGCACCCGGAGTCGTCCGAGGCATCACTAGTGCGCACCTATCTCGACTGGCTCGTTGACTTGCCGTGGAGCAAAAAGACCAAAGACAATTTGAACATCAAAAAAGCCAAAGAGGTTCTTGACGAAGACCACTATGATCTAGAGAAAATCAAAGAGCGAATCCTTGAATATCTCGCCGTCAACAAACTGCGGCGCAAAATTAAAGGGCCGATTTTATGCTTCGTCGGCCCTCCGGGGGTAGGCAAAACTTCGTTGGGGCGATCCATTGCGCGCGCGTTGGGACGCAATTTCGTGCGCATCTCCCTCGGCGGCGTGCGTGACGAAGCGGAAATACGTGGTCACAGGCGTACCTACGTCGGCGCGTTGCCAGGGCGCATCATCCAGGGCATCAAACAGGCTGGCTCGAATAATCCGGTTTTCATGCTCGACGAAATCGACAAGGTCGGCGCCGATTTTCGCGGCGATCCGTCCGCGGCGTTACTGGAAGTCCTGGATCCAGAGCAAAACCATGCCTTCAGCGATCATTATTTGAATCTGCCCTTCGATCTTTCCAACGTGCTTTTTATCTGCACGGCGAATTTGCTCGATCCCGTGCCGGCGGCCTTGGCAGACCGCATGGAGGTCATCCAGCTTTCTGGATACACCAACGAAGAGAAACTGGAGATCGCCCGCAAATATCTGATTCCACGCCAATTGGACGACAACGGTATCTCGGCCAAGCACTTGGAGATCTCCGATGACGCGGTGCTCCGCATCATCGCGGAATATACAAAGGAAGCGGGCCTAAGAAATTTGGAACGCGAGCTGGCGTCGATTTGCCGAAAGGTAGCCCGCAAAGTAGCCGAAGGGAAAAACGAGCTCACTCGAATCACGCGGGCCAACATCCATTCCTTCCTCGGCGCGCCAAAATTCTTGCCGGAAGCCGAGCAGGAACACCACGAGATCGGTGTCGCCACGGGCCTGGCTTGGACCAGTACCGGCGGTGAGATTCTTTATGTCGAAGCGTCGCTGTCGCGCGGCCGCGGCAACTTAACTCTTACCGGTCAGCTTGGCGACGTCATGAAAGAATCAGCCCAGGCAGCGGTAAGTTATGCACGCGCACACGCCAAGAAATTGGGGATCGAGGAAGATTTTTATCAGAAGCTAGACATTCATATCCACGTTCCGGCCGGGGCGATTCCAAAAGACGGGCCTTCAGCCGGCATCACCATGGCCACCGCGCTAATTTCCGCGCTGACCAAGAGGCCGGTCAACCGCGATGTTGCGATGACCGGAGAGATCACGCTGCGCGGTAGAGTCCTGCCCATCGGCGGGCTTAAAGAAAAATCCTTGGCGGCGTTTCGCGCAGGGATGAAGACGATCATCATTCCCGATCGCAACGAGAAAGACTTGGATGAAGTCCCGAAGGTGCTGCGCCGTAAACTGAACTGGGTCATCGCGGAAAACATGTCCGATGTCCTAAAAGTCTCTTTAATGGGACGGGGAAACTCAGCCGGCAATCGCCGCTTGTTGGCCGCAAAAGCGCGGCTTCAGCCCGGAAAGAAAAAATCGTCGAAGCGCAGCGACCGACCCCTTCACAAGGGTCGACGGGAAAGTTCCATTCCGCTGCGACCGTAAGAATCCACACAAAAATTTATCGCAATTACCGCATTTCCGGTCGCTTTCGAAGAACTCTCAAAATCATCGTCTCACTTCGCAAGGTTCTCGATTCGTCCTGATGAAATTAAGTCAGCTCGGAGAATTCGGCCTGATCGACAGAATTCGACGCACCGTGCCCGCTGGCCCCGGAGTACGCATCGGCATCGGTGACGACGCGGCTTGGGTAGCCAACTCATCTGGGTCATCTCTCGTCACGGCAGATTTGCTGATTGAAGGCGTTCATTTCGACTTGCGATGGACTTCGCTTTTTAACCTCGGCTATAAATCTCTTGCCGTTAATTTGAGCGACATCGCAGCGATGGGCGGTGTACCGGCATACGCCATTCTTTCGCTCGGGATCCCGGTGAGTTTTGACAGTAACGATATCGACAATTTGTACCGCGGCATTAACACGCTAGCCCGCGAGTGTGGTGTCTCGATCGTGGGCGGTGATACTAACATTGCCAAATCACTGATCATATCGGTCTGTGTCATCGGTGGCCCACCTCCGCAGCCAGTTCGCCGAAGCGGCGCTAAAGTGGGGCACGACATCTACGTCACCGGAACCTTGGGCGACTCAGCACTGGGATTAAAACTTTTGCGGCGAAAATCGCCGGGAATGAAACAGAAGAGCCCGGTTGCCCATTTGCTCAAACGCCATCATCAGCCCACCCCAAGGATTGCGGCCGGTGTGCTCCTGGCGCAGCAAAAACTGGCAACGGCGATGATTGACGTGAGCGACGGCTTGCTGCAGGACTTGGGGCACATTTGTCGAGCCAGCCGTACCGGTGCAGTGATTTGGGAGGCGCGACTGCCGCTCTCTCGTGCTTATCGTGCAATTGCCGGGCAGGATGGAACACACTACGCCCTCACCGGTGGTGAGGACTATGAGCTTCTGTTTTGCGCGCGACCGTCAGATCGCCCGCGAATAGAAAAACTGGAACGGCGCGTCGGACTAGCAATCACTAGAATAGGTACCTGCGTCACAGCAACCCGAGGAATTATCGTTCTCGACAATTGTGGCAAGTTGGTATCGACTCGCTTCAAAGGGCACAATCACTTTAAAAAGCAGTGGTCCGCCAATCCGAGAACGATTAGAAGAAACTGATGGACTTCGAGCGACTGCTAGAGTTACTTGAGCAAGTAAGACGGCAAAAAATTACTGTCGCACAGGCTGTCTCACGGCTACAGCACTTACCCTTTGAAGATCTCGGTTTCGCTAAGGTGGATCACCATCGCGCGCTGCGTCAGGGTTTTCCCGAGGTTATACTAGGCCAAGGGAAGGAAGCCGGAGACATTGCCGCCATTGTGCGCGCCATGCGCCGGCGTGAATTAGACATCTTGATAACGCGGCTTGACCGGGAAAAGATCGCGCAGCTAAGAAAGCTACACACAGGACTCAAATTTCACCGCGCCGCCCGCGCCGCTACGTGGGTTCGGAAACCAGTTAAGATAATAGGCAAAGGCACGGTGCTCGTCGTCTCCGCCGGCACTTCCGATATTCCTGTCGCTGAAGAAGCGGTCTTGACTGCCACAATGATGGGTAACCGAGTAGAAAAACTGTTTGATGTTGGCGTTGCTGGCATTCA
Organism: Verrucomicrobiia bacterium; assembly: GCA_035637295.1. GTDB lineage: Bacteria > Desulfobacterota > Binatia > UBA9968 > UBA9968 > DP-20. The sequence continues at coordinate 29,925 of DASPXM010000029.1, read as the reverse complement.
CCGGCTGCTTGAAAACCGGGCGCGCCTGGCCGACGCCGGCGTGCTCATTGTCGTCGCAGGCATGGAAGGAGCGTTACCTAGCGTCGTCGCCGGATTGATCGATAAACCGGTGATCGCTGTGCCGACGAGCGTAGGTTACGGGGCGAGCTTCCACGGAATTGCGGCCTTACTGGGCATGCTCAATTCCTGCGCCGCCGGTGTCACAGTCGTCAATATCGACAACGGTTTTGGCGCCGGGTTTGCGGCGAGCCTAATAAACCGGGTATAAATAGAGGGTCCATGCAGTGTTATCACTGCGGCAGAGAGGTTCTGGGAACCACCCATACTCAGAAGAGTTATAAGGTCGACTACTATCTACTTCACACGGGTCACAGCCAATGGGAGTATTTCCTAAATCCTAAACCAGACGCGCCACCCCTCCGATATCTCAAATTAATTCAGCCAATCGATATTCTCACTTGTGTTCAATGCTATGGCCGCGCGGAAATCCGGCAACTTTTGGACGATGATTTCTCTGGTCGACGTTCGCTACTCCCCGACTCCGCCGATGCGGAGAATCTACGCGGGCTCAACTTCAAGGGCTGACGAATAGTGGAGACCCAAAACAAATACCGTGTAACCAGGCGTCAGTCTGAATTGGCGGTACGAGTCATCGGTGGTTCTCAAGCCGACCTCTTCGCCAACTCGGCCTTTGCGCTATTTGACGTAATGGCCGACGTCGAGAAAATCGAGATTAAAGAGCGCGTCGCTTTGGAGGTCGAAGGAACCGATCGCGATGATTTGATGGTAAACTGGATGCGCGAGTTACTCTACCTCTATCAAGGCAGCGGCTATTTGCTCAAGGAGTTTAACATTCGCGAGGTCAGAGATACCGTCGTTAAGGCGGAAGTTTGCGGCGAGAAGATTGACCCGGACCGCCACGAGATCAAGCAGGAAATCGGCGCGGTAGCGTTTCACAAGAGTCGTATGGAAAAGACCGGTAACCGTTGGACCGCCCAGGTAATATTTGAACTTTGAGGCCAGTACTCCGACAACCGTGGTTGGAATGCGGAGTCAAGCGAGAACATGACCCAACTCAGCGATTATGAATACGGCGGCACGGCCCTGATCGCCGACCCAATTCACCGCTACATCCAGTTCACCGTGCCGGAAAACAAAGGCGAGGTAACTGAAAAGGCGCTCATCGATTCTCCTTGGGTGCAGCGTCTGCGCTATATTTATCAACTGCAGAGTGCCCGCTGGGTCTATCCGTCGGCGGAGCATAGCCGGTTTCAGCACTCGCTCGGCGCCATGCATCTGGCTGGTGAATTTGGCAAGCATCTTTATCCCTCGCTGCGTAAAGTCCTCGGTGACGAGTGTCCTTCAGCACCTTTTATCGAAGAATACATGCGTGTGACCGGGCTCCTGCACGATATCGGGCACGGACCTTTCGGCCATTTTTTCGATGATAATTTTCTCTGCAACTACGATCTCACACACGAAGACCTGGGTCAGACCATCATTCAAAAACACCTTGGCGATATCATCCGCCAGCTGCGCCGTAGTCCGAGCGGTTCGTTCGCTGCTGGCGAAGAATTGCGACCCGAAGATGTCGCGTTCCCAATCAAAAAGAATGGCAGGGAGGATAACCGTAAGGCGAAGTGGGTGCGCTTTCTCCAACCGCTGACCGGCGGCATTTTTACTTTCGATAATCTCGACTACGTCTCGCGGGACTCCTACATGTGTGGCGTTCACCCCGGGCCGATCGATCGCGAGCGGCTGATGCACTATACCTTCTTCACCCCCATGGGGCTCACGGTGCACAAAGCTGGCAACGGTGCTCTCACTACTTTCCTCAACGCCCGGCTCTACCTGTACACCAATGTCTATTATCACCGTACGACCCGTGCCATCGACTTACATCTAAGAGAAATCTTTCCGGAAACCATGAAGGTGCTGTTTCCGGGCAATCCTCTGGACCGTATGGAAGAGTATCTCTATTTGACCGATTGGTCGCTGCTCGAAGAAGTTTCCCGCTGGCGACGCAGTAAGGGCGAGCTGGAAACCTTAGGGAAAGAGTGGGAAACCGTCCTGCACCGTGAGGTGAAATGGAAGATGGCCTACGACCGCACGCTGTCGCTCAATGAACTCCGCTACGGCGTGGCGCTCATTCAGGACACGGATTGGGAAAAGCGCATCCGCTCGGCCCTACCGGCGGCGACACGGGACTTGATTTTTCGCGTCGACATGGCAACCCAGGACCCGCGTCCGGAAAACCCCTTCGCCATGGGCAAGAAACAGATCCATATCTTCGACCCTTCCAGCGGCGAGATCACCAAGGAATCACTCGCCGAACTGTTTGAATTCATTCCCTCCAAAGTTGTCCAGTTCCGCGTCTTCGCCCTGGACCACGAGCACGATCAGCTCCTGGCTGAAGTTGCCGAAAGCGCGCTGAAGGGTCAGTCCCCTGCGGTCAAGACCAGTGTCTAGCCTAGGTCCTTACAAGATCACTATCGTCGACCTGCGCGCGCAGCACGGCAAAATTCGCGACGAGGTGCGCATGGCCATCGACGAAGTCACGGATTCGCAGCAATTCATCCTCGGCCCAGTGGTCAAATGTTTCGAGGAACAGATGACGCAGCACCTTCAATGCGGTTTTGCCATCGCCGTCGGCTCAGGCAGTGATGCGCTCTTGAACTTGCTGCGCGCCACGTATTGGCGTTACCGCTTTATCCTGCTGCGACTGGCGCAGCGAGAATGCGTTGTCGAAAACATTCAAGTCTTCTTTTGCCGTTGAGCTCTGCTTTCACTTGAGCGGGCCCTGTGGTAAAAATTTTCATACCTTCAGTGTGGAGAGATTATGGCTAAACCTCAAACGGTAGAATCCCTGACAGTCGCTGGCGGCACCAAGACCAGTTACGATAAGTGGGTGGAAGGAGAGGGTATCGCGGTTATCAAGACCTTCTTTGTCGAGGATATCCGCGACGTAAAGTTGGAATGGTGGGAACGCAAAGGTGGCAACGGCGCGTTTCTGCAAATGGAAGGCGCAGGGCAGGTGAATAATTGTTATATCTGCGAGATCCCGCCCGGCAAGAGCCTCAAACCACAGCGCCAACTCTTCGAAGAAACGATCTATGTCATCAACGGCCGGGGCGCGACCACGGTGTGGAACCGCGACGACCAGAAACAGACTTTCGAGTGGCAGGCGGGCTCGCTCTTTTCGCCGCCACTGAATACCTGGCACCAGCTATTTAACGGTAGCGGCAGTGAGCCGGCGCGCTATCTCGCCGTCACCACCGCGCCGACGATGATTAACCTATTGCATAATCTGGATTTTATCTTTCACAACGATTTTGCCTTCACTGATCGCTTCGACGCGCGTCAAGGTTATTTCAACGGCGAAGGTACGCTCCACGGCGGAGATTACAAAGGTTTCAAATTCGCCGGCAACGTCTGGGAAACCAATTTTGTTCCCGACGTCCGGAGTTTCAAATTACTTGAATATAATGAACGCGGCGCCGGCGGCACCAACATCAAGTGCGAGCTTTCGGAAAATACGACTGCATGTCACATATCCGAATTCCCGGTCGGAACCTACAAAAAGGCCCACCGTCACGGCGCCGGCGCGCATGTCATCATACTCGGCGGGGACGGTTATTCTTTGATTTGGCCCGACGGAGCGGCAATCAATAAGTATGATTGGCACGAAGGCAGTATGGTAGTGCCGCCGGAGAATTGGTGGCATCAGCATTTTAATGCCGGCGATAAACCAGCGCGTTATCTGGCTTTACGCGCTTTCGGCAGCAAGAAATTTCACGGTGTCAGAAAGAATTATCAAGGCGCGGTCGACCGCAAGAAGGGCGGCTCACAGATCGAATACGCTGACGAAGAGCCCGTCGTCCGCCAGTGGTTCGAAGAAGCCTTGGCGGGACGAGGCGTCAAGAGTCAAATGGCCAAGCACTACGAGAAAAGTTCATGAAAGACGCCGTTACCAAAGCCTTCGATGAAAGCATTCGCGTCAAGCAAGCCTTCCTGAGGGATAATCTGGAAACACTCATGAGCGCCATCGACGCCGTCAGCGAGTGTTTTCGCCGCGGCAACAAACTGATGGTTTTCGGCAACGGTGGCAGCGCGGCGGATGCGCAGCATATCGCTGCGGAGTTCACCAACCGCTTCTTGATCGAACGACCGCCGCTGCCGGCCATCGCACTGACAACTGATACTTCGGCGCTAACCGCCATCGCTAACGATTACGACTATTCGCAAATTTTCGCCAAACAGGTGCGCGCGCTAGGGAAGCTGGGCGACATGGCGCTCGCGATCTCGACTAGCGGTAACTCCGCTAATGTGCTCGCCGCCATCGACGCCTGCAGAGAACAAAAGATTTCCACGATCGGTTTAACCGGCGGGAGCGGCGGTAAAATGGCCACCAAGGTCGATTATCTCTTGCGGGTCTCCGAGGGTAAGAACAGCCCGCGCATTCAGGAAACGCACATCCTAGTCGGCCATGTCATCTGCGACATCGTCGATCAGACGCTCTTTCCCGGCCGAACCCCCAACGTTTGACCCGGCGATCGCTGTTGAGACAGGTCGATCACTCAAAGTCGAGATGCAATTAGACGTTCTCGTGTTCGGTGGCGGGGCTGCCGGACTATGGTGCCTCGATCGCATTCGTCGCGCTGGTTATCATGCGATCCTGTTGGAATCGAAAGCCCTCGGCGCCGGACAAACGATCCAGGCTCAAGGAATTATTCACGGTGGCGGAAAATATGCGCTGCGCGGTGTGCGCGACTTTGAGGCAGTGCGGGCGACAAGCCTGATGCCCGACCGATGGCGGCGCAGTCTAATAGGTAACCTCGAACCTTATCTCGCTGACACGGAGATCCTTTCAGACCGCTGCCATCTTTGGCTGCCGCGGAACTCCGCCGGTGCGTGGCTCCAATCATGGGGGGGAATGAGCCTTGCCGTCAAAGCCGGCCTTCTAGCAACTCGCCCCGAAAAAGTTAGCAGGAACGACTGGCCCGAGGCACTGCTTGACTCGGCATTGGCGGTCTATTCGCTTGCCGAGCCCGTGATAGCGACAGGGTCGTTCCTAAATGTACTCGCGACTCATCACCGCGGCTCAATTTTTTTGTACGACGACGCATCGGTCCAATTCTCTGCCGCAGGGGTGCGCGTTGGCGATATTTTTCTCCAGCCGCACGCTACTGTACTTACCGCTGGGGTGGGAAATGGCCAGCTCTTGCGCCGCGCCGGGATGGAGGAAGATCTGATGCAGTGCCGCCCGCTCGGCATGTTGCTCCTGCGCGGAGACCTGCCCCGGCTCTTCGGTCACTGCGTTGTTGGCGGCAAAACCGGGCTCACCATAACCACCCCAGTCCCGGGTCTCTGGCAAATCGGCGGGGAGATCGCGGAGCGACTCGCTGGTGAAGAAAATGCCGCGGTCGCGCGCCGATTGGCGCTGGACGAAATTCGCCGCTGGCTACCACGTCTCGACTTAAGACGGGCCGATATCGCCATTTACCGCGCCGTCCGCGCGGAGGCGAGCACCGCAGCGCACAGACGACCAAGCGGAGTCCACGTTAGTCGGGTCGCGCCGGGTAAAGTGGTCGCCTGGCCGACTAAGCTATCGATGGTGCCCATCTTAGCCGAAGAAGTTTTCGAAATTTTACGCCTCGATCTCAAGGCACCCGGCGGCTATGATGAAACACCGCCATGGTCCAAGCCGGAGGTGGCGCGTTATCCCTGGGAGGAGGCCGAATGGTTCCCCGTCAACTAGGGCGTACCGGATTGGCCGTTAGCCTAGTCGCGCTCGGAACGACGAAGCTCGGTAGAAATACGGACGTCAAGTATCCCGAAAATTTCGCACTTCCATCCGACCTAGAGGTCACTGCGTTGCTCCAATCCGCCCATCAATTGGGCGTAAACCTCATCGACACGGCACCGGCCTATGGCGAGAGTGAGCGGCGGCTCGGCGCCTTCATAGAAAGCTATCGAGATGAGATCGTACTTTGCACGAAATGCGGCGAGCAGTATGTCAACGGCCGCTCTATCTATGATTTTTCGGCGCCGGCGATCACCGCCAGCGTGGAGGAGAGCTTGCGAAGGTTACGCACTGATCGTATCGATATCTTGCTATTGCATTCCGCTGGATATGACGTCGAGATTCTAACTCAAACCGACTCTGTGGATACGCTGGCGCGTCTTAAAAAAAGCGGCAAAATCCGCGCCGCGGGAATTTCAGCGAAAACCAAAGCCGGTATTTTGGCAGCGGCTCACACCCTCGACGTCGTCATGGCTCCCTTTAGTCAAAAAGAGTCATCCCTCGCCGAAGCCCTCGCAGAGGTTCATAGTGGCGGCCTAGGTGTGCTGGTGATCAAGGGACTTTTTAGCGGTCATCTAAAGGCCGGGCCAGCCATTGAGTTCGTGCTCCGCCAGCCGTTCATTGACGCCCTTGTGCTGGGAACCACCGACCCAGCGCATCTCGCTGAGGCCGTGGAGATAGCGGAACGTCTGCGCGATGCAAACTAAAACCTGCTCCTTATTGCTGGCTTGCTACATCCAGTTCATTTTTTATTCGTTCCCAGCGCCAAAACGTCAGCGCTGTCAGGGTCATCGAAGCGACGGAAGTGAGCGCGAGACCGAGAGCCGCGCCGAAGGCCGCGACAAAAGCGCCCATCACGATCGAACCAAACGATCGCATGCCCTGGTCCATAAGAAACACGCTCATCACGCGCCCGAGTAATTTCCTCGGCGCTTGGACTTGAATGATCAGTCGGCTCACGGTGCGAAAAATGATCTGCATCCCGCCGAATAGTCCAAGCAGGAAGACCGACAGCCACAGGTTTCGCGACAGACAAAAAAGCAAGAGTCAGCGGGCGTCGTTTTCGCGGAAACCCCGAGTAAGGTTCTTCGGCTCCAGCGCTCTTCCAAGGCTCCCAGAACGATCAACGATAAAACAGCGCCGACGCCGGGCGCGGCCATGAGAAGTCCCAGGCCATCGGGGCCGACGTTTAGAACATCCTTGGCGAACACGGCCATAAAACGTGTATAAGTCCCGACAAAAACGCTGATGACGTAGGCGGCAACGGTGCTGGCGAGAATCATCGACGTAGCGACGACGTAGCGTAAGCCAGCGAAAAATTCCTGCAGGACATTTTCTCCTGTACTTAGCGACGGGCGGGTCGCTAGCCGGATTCCAAGCAATGCACCGCCGAGATCAATAAGCTAACTAACCGCGTATACGATCAGGGCAACCGCCGACACCGATCCATAGAATCAGTACGCCGCCGATGGACGGACCGACGATGCGGGCGAAATTGGCCCGCGGTCGGATTCATGCTGCGGATAGTCGCCCACAGGGTCTCCAATAGCGCCATATGCCAGAACGCCAAGAGACCCATAAAGTACAGAGTCACGAGACCCAGCACCGGGAGGCAATAGATAAACTGGATGCCCGTGAGCAAGCGCAAACGATCGTAGCGATCGACGATAACGCCGCCCACGGCGCCGAACAAAAGGCGCGGCGCTGCCTCACAGAAACCGAGAATACCCAATGCCCAAGTCGACCCGGTGATCTCATAGGCAAGCCAATAGAGAGCCACCTCACGGACGAACTGACCGACCGACGCGATCAGATCGCTCGACCAAAAAAGCGCGTAGTTCTTGTGCAACAGCGATCGAAAGACGCGGATCGGAACACTCCCGTGGAATCAAGCTTGTGCGAGGCGACAGAATCTTATATCCCGCCCAGCGGTTCGCTGACTACGGCCAGCTTTACGCGGCTAAACTTTTTTGCTTAGATTGCGCTGTCTCTTGAAATCAAGATGCTGATCACCTTAACCACCGACTTCGGCTATCAGGACTCATTTGTCGGCATCATGAAGGGCGTTATTGCCGGCATTAATCCGCAAGCGCATGTCGTCGACGTAACTCATGGAATTCTGCCGCAGGATATCCTTGCCGGTGCACTGACCCTGCGCCATTCCGTTCGATATTTTCCGCGTGGATCGATTCATGTCGCTATCATCGACCCCGGCGTGGGCAGCGCGCGCCGGCCGCTGCTGATCGAGTGGGATGGCAATTACTTTATCGGTCCGGATAACGGCGTTCTGAGCTTGGCAGTGAAAAATATCGAGCCGACTCATATAATACATCTCTCTAATCCGGCTTACCATCTGAAACGAACCAGTACGACGTTTCACGGCCGCGATATTTTCGCGCCGGCGGCGGCCCATTTATCACTAGGGGTTCCAGCGACAGCCTTCGGTGAGCCATTGGTCAACACCGTCAGAGTTTCGCTTCCGGAAATAGCTCGCAAAAAACGGCGCCTAGAGGGCGAGATCGTTTATATCGACCATTTTGGCAACCTGTTTACAAACATTCGCGAGCATGATTTGACAGGAATGCCGAGGAATAAGCTTGACATCGTCGTGCGATCTGTCACGATTCGCGGCCTGTCACAAAATTATGCCTCGGCTGGCGTGGGAGAATTCCTTGCCGTTGTTAATAGTTGGGACATGCTGGAAATCGCTGTCTATAAGGACAATGCGCAGAAACGCATCGGAGCGAAAATCGGCGATAAGGTCGCGATCGCTTTAGCGACATAAATCCGCGGGAGATCAGACATGAGCGAGCGCTTGAGCTGGGATCAATATTTCATGACTATCACACAACAAGTCGCTGAGCGATCGACCTGTGCACGGGCTAAAGTTGGCGCGGTGATCGTACGCGATAAAAATATCCTTGCCACGGGATATAACGGCGCGCCGGCGGGTATGCCCCATTGTACCGACGTCGGCTGTCTCATATATGAATCCAAAACACCCAACGGAGAAACAGAGCAGAACTGCTTTCGCACCATCCATGCCGAAATGAATGCGATTGCTCAGGCGGCAAAAAATGGTGCCAGCATCAAAGACGCAGCCATCTACATCACTCATACACCGTGCATTCATTGTCTCAAAGTACTGGTAAATACCGGGATCAAGGAAATCTTTTACGAAAAGGCTTACAAACTTCACACCTTAGACGAGCTGCTGCGCTACACCCAGGTCCATCTTTACACAGTCGAGCTTCCCGGCAAATAAAAAGGGACAAGGAGTTTTCTCCTTGCCCCTTCGGTAAGGCGGTTCCGCAGTTCCAGCGAACCCGCCATTTAGATCTTACCCTGCAGAAGAATCGCGATAACAAAGCCGTAAAGAGCCAGCGCTTCGAGTAGCGCGAGAGTCAGCACCAACGGCAGGAAAATTCTATCGGCGGCGTTCGGATTGCGCCCGATGCTTTCCATGGCTGCGGCGCCGACACGACCCTGACCCAATCCGGCGCCGAATGCGGCAATGGCCACGGCCAAGCCAGCCGAAATAGCGATTGCGGCGCTCTTTGAATCAGTGCCGGCGACGTCAGCAGCCATAGCCACTCCAGTCGCCATAAGGCTCATACAAAGCGCGGCGAAAAATGCCAACACCCTTTTCATTTCTCCTCCTTTCCAACGAATCACGGCCTACCACTCCTCTATCCTCATCTGCTACCGAGCGGCCTGTCGTTTAGTGATGTGATTGATGTGCGTCATGTCCATGCTCCTCGTCGTGTCCGTGGCTTATCGCCAAAGCGACATAGATCATGCTCAACAGGGTGAAAACGAATGCCTGAATAACCGAAACAAGTGTTCCCAATAAATAAAATGCAACTGGTATAACGACTTTTGTCAGGGTAATAAACGCTGTGATGACCTCATGGTCTCCCATCATGTTGCCGAATAGACGCAAAGATAAAGACACCGGCCTGAAAACATGAGAGAAGAGCTCCAAGATAAGAAAAAATACCACCGAAATTAACAGTACGGGAACGAAAGCCAGTTTTGAAATGAAGGTTCCCCCGGGAAGACTCGTCATGGGTCCCAGGAAGTGCTTGAAGTAGGCCAGACCCTGTTCGCGCACGCCAATGATGTTGTAGCCGAGGAAGGAGCATAGAGCCAAACCGAGTGTGGTGTTCAAGTTGCCGGTCGGCGGTGCAAAACCAGGGAAAAGCCCAAGTAAATTGCTTAACAGGATGAAAATGAAAAACGTTCCAAAGAACGGCACGTATCTCCGCCCTTGCTGGCCGATGATTTGATCGCTGAGACTGACCACGAGCTGCACCAAGAATTCGGCGATGTTACGCGAACCCAATTCGGCGGTCGGTACCACAGAATCCTGAGCCTTGGCGAGCGCGCTGCGTGCTTGTAGCGCGAAAAGGACTAATAAAATTCCGGCCACGATGGCGAAAAAAGTGTGTTCGCCGAACGAATGCTGCAATCCTTCCGGAAGCAAGTTATACCACGTAAATGGGTGTTCCATTATCTTATTCTAGCCCGTCAGTGCGCTCGTTTTTCGCAAAACTTCCACAAGAATTGCGATGATCAACGTCGAGAAACCTAGGGCAAACGAGATCGCATCTAAGTCAAAGCGGAAGAAAAGCGTCGTTAAAAGACCCAGAAAAAGAAAGATCTTTAGAACCAACAATCCCACACCAGCGCGTATTCGACCTTTGCCCGCCAGTGGCGTGAGCACCCAAGCGACACCGTAGCTCAGCAAAAAAAAATTGATCCCCATAAAAACGCCGCCAAGTACGAGCGCTTTGGGATCAACCCACCCCGTCTGTCTTAGGGTAACTAGTAGTGCGAACAGTATGAGCCCCTGCCACAGCTCAATTCGCAGTATCGTCTTTTTCGCTGCGGCTTCCATCTCTCTCGTGTGCAAAAAACTTAACCCACCTCACCAACCTCACGAAGGCACCGGCAAATGCGATCGCGGTCACCGCGATGAGGAACCAAGGAGAGGTGCCGAGATAATTATCCATGAAGTAGCCTACGACTAGGCCTCCCAAAATCGTGCCTGGCAGCTCGAAAGCAACTCCTAGGTACAGGCCTGCTCGGCGCAGAAAGTGAGTTTGATTGTTTTGCCGGCTATTGGGGCGATCCCCGACATTCCCCACTGCGGTGATTTTTTAACATGAAGGTCTGAGGGGGTCAACCTGCTGTTTCCCTTTTGGCCCAGTGGTCGAACGCGGCGATTGTTTCGTTTAAGTCCGAATTGGCATGGGCCAGCGAAACAAACATCGCTTCAAACGGCGCCGGCGGCAAATAAATTCCGCGCTTGAGCATACCGTGAAAAAATCTGGAAAATTGGCGGCGATTGCATTTTCGCGCTTCATCCGGAGTGATAACTTGATCGACGCCGAAGAATAACGTCATCATAGAGCCAAAGCGGTTTATCGCAGCTCGAATACCGTAATTATTGATAATCGATCTGAACCCTTCTTCGAGTTTTTGTCCCTTACTCTCTAAGATTTCGTAAGTGCCCGGGCGGGCTAACAGGCTCAAAGTTGTCATCCCGGCCGTGACAGCGACGGGATTTCCAGAAAGCGTCCCCGCTTGATAAACCGGCCCGACCGGCGCGAGTAAATCCATTATTTCACGACGCCCGCCAAAAGCTGCTAATGGGAATCCGCCGCCCAGTATTTTACCTAAACAGGTGAGGTCGGGTTTAATATGAAACACTTGTTGGGCGCCGCCGAGCGCAACTCGGAAACCGGTGATGACTTCATCGAAGATGAGAAGGGACCCACGCCGCTTTGTCATGTCGCGCAATTGTAAGAGAAAGTCGGCGCGCGGAGGAATGACACCCATGTTGCCGCATATGGGTTCGACAATCACGGCGGCTACTTCTTTCGGATGCCGCGCAAATAATCTTTGCACTGACATAATGTCGTTGTATTTGGCTGATAAGGTTTCGCGCGCGAATCCGGCTGGAATGCCGGGGCTGTCAGGAAGTCCCAAGGTCGCCACACCGGAACCTGCTTTGACTAGCAGACCATCTGAGTGGCCATGATAACAGCCGTCGAATTTAATTATTTTCATGCGCCGGGTAAATGCCCGAGCGAGCCTGAGCGCACTCATCGTTGCTTCGGTGCCCGAATTGACCAGTCGCAGCTTCTGGATCGATGGCATCCGTTGACGCACAAATTCGCTTAGCTCGACCTCAGCCTCGGTCGGCGCCCCGAACGAGGTACCCTTGACGACGCACCGTTTCACGGCAGAAATAATTTTTGCGTGGGCATGGCCTAAAATCAGCGGTCCCCACGATTCGACAAAATCGATGTAACGCTTGCCATCCGCGTCAAAGATGTGACTCCCTTTGCCACGAACAATAAACAGAGGATTGCCACCGACAGCTTTCCATGCGCGCACCGGGCTATTCACACCGCCCGGAATTCTCTTCAGCGCTCGACGAAAAATCTGACTCGATCGTTTCACGGGCATGAGCGAGTGTTGCTACCACCGCGGCAATAGGGTGTCAAGAAAATTAGCGACGCACGAAAAAAGTTTTGAATATTTTTTCTTGCAAAGAAATTTGAAAAGGACTATTACAAATCCTTCCGAATCTCGCGTGTGCTATTTTCATTTTATTTTTTTGGATAGAATCAGGGAAAAAATTTTTCCCGCTGTAAGTGGTCAGTTTGTCTCTGCACTTGTTGCTGAAGCACCGTTGATGGTCCGGTCGTGTCGATTGCTATGTCGTTACTTCCTCTTACCCAAACAAAGTTGGCGTCTGCAGAGTTATCCACAGCTGTGGATAACCCTGTGTGTAACTATTTTACCTTTTGTCGCAATTTTTCAATGATTTAGTGGTGTTATTATGCCTGAGTTATGGAACCAAGCCCTGATCGAAGTAAAAGAGCGGATTGGCAAACAAAATTACGAGACATGGATCAAGCCGATTCGTTTTGCCTCGAGGAGTAAGAGCGAGATCAACCTTGAGGTTCCCAACAAATTTTTCCGCGATTGGCTCACCGAGCATTATCTCCTTCAAATTGAAGATGTCTTGAGTTCGTTGGCAAAGGATAGAGTAAGAGTCGTTTTTGAAATCAATGAGAAACTCGAGAGCCGTTCGACTGGCAATAGAAACATCAAAAAGGAAGAAAAGGAACGTGAAAGACCCTCGCGAAACACCAACCTAATTCCGAAATACACCTTTGACAATTTCGTTATCGGCGCCAGCAACCAGTTTGCTCATGCCGCCTGCGTCGCTGTGGCAAACCAACCGGGCGATCATTACAACCCGCTTTTCATCTACGGCGGCGTCGGTCTCGGTAAGACTCACCTCGTCAATGCGATCGGCCACCACTCGGTGACTCAACGTCCCAGTCTGAAGGTTGTGTACTTGAGTTCCGAATCTTTCATGAATGAGCTCATCGCCTCCCTGAGAAGAGACAAGATGGACGAATTCAAGAGAAAATTCAGGAACGTCGACATCTTGATCCTCGACGACGTCCAGTTCATCGCCGGCAAGGAAAGAACCCAAGAAGAGTTTTTCCACACCTTTAATTCCCTTTACGAGACTCACAAACAAATCGTCATCACTTCGGACAAGTTCCCCAAAGAGATCCCAGGACTCGAGGACCGCTTGAGAAATCGCTTTGAATGGGGCTTGATCGCCGATATCCAGCCGCCAGACATGGAAACCCGGGTTGCGATCTTGCAAAAGAAGGCTGAAGTGGAAGGTGTTCAGCTGCCGCATGACGTGGCAATTTTTCTAGCGTCCAACATCGACTCAAACGTGCGTGAGTTGGAAGGCTCGCTGACACGCCTCGGGGCTTTTTCTTCATTGACTAAAGCCACCATCACCGTCGAGCTGACCAAGGAGCTGCTGCGCAATACTCTGAAGGGCGCCCAGAGAGAGATAACCGTTGAAAACATTCAAAAAACCATTTGTGACTATTTCAATATCAGGATGGGAGATCTGAAAGCAAAAAGGCGGACTCAGAACATCGCACTACCACGCCAGGTTGCCATGTACCTATGTCGCAAACACACGGAAACTTCTTTTCCGGGAATCGGCGACAAATTCGGCGGCCGCGATCACTCAACGGTGATTCACGCCTCGAAAACGATCGAACGCAAAATAAAGGAAGATCCACACATGCAAAAAACCATCGAAAAGCTCGAAAGAAACCTAAACATAAGAAAATAATTGTGAATAACCTGTGGTTAACTGTGAGCGTCACTGTGCATGGCTGTGCATATAGCCGGTTGCTGGACCGCATGTGGTGTTAAAGCGGCACAGACTGCAGGAATAAAGCACAAGCTACGTTGCCGATTTTTCTCGCCAAAAACACCTTCTCCGCTTTGTTCACAGCCCCTACTATTACTCCTTAAATTCTTATATATATAAAAAGCTAAGAGTTACGCGGAGGAAATATGGAATTTAAAGCCAAGCGGGGGGATCTTCTCGCAACGCTTTACTGGACGCAGAGTATTGTGGAACGACGCAACACGATGCCAATTCTTGCCAATGTCTTATTAGAAGCGCAGAAAGGTTCGATTCGTATTACGGCGACCGATCTAGAAGTTGGGGTTAGAGGTGAAGTCGAAGGTGCCGTGGCAAAAGAAGGGACAGTGACCGTTAACGCGAAGAAGCTCTACGAAATCATCAGAGAAGCGCCGGATGATCAGGTTCAACTCAAGCGTCTAGAAAATGACTGGGTGGAAATTCGCAGCGGAAAATCGGTATTCAAAATTGTCGGCATGGAGGCGAAGGAATTTCCTCAGTTTCCAAAGTTCGATAGTAAATCTCTGTCAACGACGCCGGCTTCGACGATTCGTGAAATGATTGAGCGCACGATTTTTTCGGTTTCGACAGACGAGACACGCTACAGCTTAAATGGGGTATTTATTGAGCAAGGCGATGGCGGGACAGTTAGAATGGTAGCAACCGACGGTCATCGGCTCGCTTTCGAAGAGAAAGCCGTCGGTTCCCTGGGCCTCACAAAGGGCGTGATTCTACCTCGTAAAGGCTTATCGGAGCTAAAAAAATTGCTGGAAAGCGGCGACGAGGGCGTAGTCTCTTTGGGATTCAAGGATAACATGGGGCTGGTCACCAAAGATAAAATTGAACTTTTCATGCGCCTGATCGACGGCGACTTTCCAGACTATACGAAAGTCATACCCAAAGGTAATCCGCATATCGCCAAGGTCGAACATGATGAATTACTGCAAGCCCTGCGGCGTGTATCAATTTTATCGAGCGAACGCTACAAGGGAATTAAAATGGAGTTTGCCGATGGCAGAGTCTCGATCTCAGCGAACAACCCGGACTTAGGGGAAGCGGTTGAAGAAATCGAGGCCGAATACAAGGGTAAGCCACTATCGATTGGTTTTAATGCTCGCTACCTTATCGATGTGTTGGCCGTGCTTGGTGGTGATGGGGAGATTGATATCGAACTTAAAGATGAACTTAGCCCCGGGATTATTCGAAAAATCGGTGTTGAGAGCTATCTCTATGTGCTGATGCCGATGAGACTGTAATACTTGCCTAATACCAAGTTGCGTAATATGAGAGAAGACATGGAGCTAACTTTTGCCGTACTTCGCGTCGAGAGCATATTTTTCTTCCAAGCCGACAATCCCATTAAACTCATTGAATGGCATCAGGCGATCCAAAATCTCTAAGGTCGACCCCTTGCGCCGTAGTGTACTGTAGACGTCGGTCAACGATTTAGCGACGGCATAGAGCGGCGCGAGCGGCCACACGATCAGATCAAAGCCTAGATCTTTTAGTTCTGTTGGTCCCATCAGGGGCGTTACCCCGCGTTCGAGCATATTTGCTACTAATGGACCCGGTACCTGTTTAGAAATCTCTTTCATTTCATCTTTAGATTCCGGTGCCTCGATGAATACCGCATCGACGCCAGCCTGTTTAAAAGCAATCCCCCGAGTGATCGCCTCATTGAGCCCCAATGCTTGGCGCGAGTCAGTCCGGGCAACAATAAAAAAGTCACTATCTCCCTTTGCCTCTACAGCCGCGGTCAATTTTTTGAGCTGCTCATCGAGAGCAATGACCTGTTTTCCTTTCATATGGCCGCAACGCTTAGGCCAGACTTGATCCTCGAGAAACATACCGGCCGCACCGGCGCGAATGAGATCTTGTACTGTTCGAATGACGTTGATGGCGTTGCCGTAACCGGTGTCGGCATCGACAATCACCGGGGTATCCACAACTGAACAGATTCTTCGCGCAGCACCCACTACTTCTGTCTGGGTCAGCAGGCCAAAGTCAGGTTCGCCCAAGAGCGTCGCCGAGACGCTATAACCGGTAATAAAAATGACTTCGAAGCCGGCGCGCGCGGCAATCTTTGCGCTCAAGGCGTCATAAACCCCGGGCATGATCAGCTGGCTACGTTCAACCAGAGCACGTCGTATAAGCTTCGCGTTCGTCATTGCGTTTTGTCGCTATTTCGTCGATTTTTCCTATTCTATCTTCTTGGCCCACGCCCGAAACCGCTGCGTTGCGGGGTGAATTCTGGTTTCGGCGACGCCCGTAAAAGCCTTGCTGGCTTTAAACCAAGAATATCGTGGGCATAGCGGGACATGTCTAAGTGATCGCAACGCGCTTTGAGTTTTTGGCGAATTTGGTGACGTCGCACCATGTCAGTCCTTGCGGCTTTCAAATCCTCAATGTCAAGCATTACGTCGGCCTCGTGACTACGTAGCTTGACGTGCACAGTGAACCGCGATCCCTGGCCCTCTTTCGCCGTGTAGTCGACCTTCTTATCAATGCTGCGAATGATATCTCTGAGCAGATTCTCTTCTTCTTGGAATACTCCCTTGCCAAACATGAACCCCTCCTTGGCTGATGTCATGAGTAACTGTGGACGTGTACCCAGTAGATGGGGGGAAATCTACGCCAATACTCGGGGAAGATCAACGTTAGCCAAGATGTAGCATCAAAAGCTTTCGGCGGCGGGGCGAATGTCGATCTCGTGTGACCAAGCAGTCCGTGGTTGTCGCAGGCATGCGATGACCGCATCCGCGATGGCGCTGGGGGGGATGACCGTTTCCGCAGGCCGATTGGGCTCACGCTCTCTCAGCCTTGGCGTGTCGATTTGGCCGTCGACGATGACGTGAACAACATGAATTCCTTTAGGATGGAACTCTCGGGCCAAGGATTGGCCAAGCATCCGCAGACCCGATTTCCCGATCGCTAGAGGCGCATAGCCAGCGCGCCCGCGTAGCGCGGCTGTCGCGCCCGTGAGGGAGACAAAACCATGGCCGGCCTTCAGCATATCCGGGATCACTGCTTGGGCCAGATGGAGCGCCCCCATGACATTGGCTTCGAACGATTGGCGGACTTGCTCAGGGTCTAGCTCCAAGATTGTGCCACGGCCGTAACCACTGGCGTTATGAGCAAGGGCCGTGATTGGGCCCAACGTTTTTCGAATCTGCGCGACCGCCGACAACACACTTTGACGATTGGTGACATCAGTCGGAACCGCCAGCGCTCGGCCGCCGCTAGCAGCAATTTCTTCGGCCACCGGATTACTTGATTCCGCGCGACGTGAAAGCAGGCCGACCGCATAACCCGCACGAGCAAAGGCGCGCCCTAGGGCTGCGCCCGTTCCCGGTCCAACACCAGCGATGACAGCAACTTCCATGATTTACGAGTGCGCCTCAGTGTTAACAAACAGTTCGTCGAGAGACATCTTTCTGCCGAGCAAGCCTTGTTCTTGGGAATATTGCATCAGAGTCGCCAATGCTTTCTGATTGACTTCGCCGAGGCCATAGACCCACGGATCCGAACCGAGGATTGCTTCTTCCTCTTCTTGAAAGTAACGGAACCACGCCAACGGCACAATCCGCGGATTTTCCATGCGTTTGTACGCCGCTTTTTTGGATTCTTCAAAGGCCTGCATCAAATTGATCGGCACCCAAGGATACTTATCCACGATTGCTTGCTTGATTGCGACCGCGTGCATGATAGGAAAAATTCCCGTGCGCTTGTAATAGTCGATCTCTAGGTCGCGGTAATTGGGAAACAGGCGGGTTACTCTTTTGTCTTTATTGAGAATCGGTTGAATCAATTCGGGGTGAATGAGGGCATCCAGCTCGCCTTCCAGGAGCATCTTCTCGACGCTCTTCCCCGGCGCGATACGCTGGATTTTCAAATCAGCCGGCGGTGTCCAGTCTACCTCCTCTTCATCCTGTTTGAACCAATTGATACTGCGGTGCGGCACGCCGTGTTCATGCTCGAGAATACCGCGGATCCACAAATTGGCGGTGGCTTGAAAGTTACGCAGGCCGACTTTTTTGCCGATCAAATCCGTCGGTTTGGTGATATTCTTAGCGGTGTTGATATAGATGAAGCTATGGCGGAAGCGGCGATGCAGGAAAACCGGAATGGCAATGAACGGCAGACCCGTATATTTGGCCATCAAATAGTTCGACACGGACAGTTCAGCGACGTCGAACTCGTGGTTGCGCAACATCCGCCAGTGCCGGATATCCGAGGTCATGTCGGTGAGGACGGAAAGCTCGATGCCGTCGGGCTTGACTGAACCTTCTTTCAAAGCACGAATGCTTTCGTAATCTCCAACGGCCAACGTGAGATGAATTCTCTTGCTCATGCGGGTGTATCTACCATGCTTATCCGGCTATGCCAATTGCCGATATGAATCAATTGACTCAGTGTGCCGTCTTTGTTAATAGCCTCTGCACGCAAAAATCTTGAGGAGTGAATCCGATGAAAACCCGTGCGTTGATATCGAGTCTAATAGCTCTCATCGCCATTTCTGCCATACCAGCGGCAGCTCAAACACCGGTTCGCATCAACTGGACCGCCGTGACCGGCGCGCAGAGCGGCATGTTCATGGCAAAGCAGGAAGGTCTCTTCAAGAAAAATGGTTTGGATGTTGAATTGATCCATATTCCGTCAAGCTCTAGAGGGATACAGGCTATACTTGCCGGTGAAATTGCTTTTTCTTTTATGGACGGCTCCAACGCCGCCCAAGCGAGTCTCAAGGGAGCGAACATCGTGCTAGTCGCCGGTGCGACCAACCGCCAGGTCTTTTCGCTCATGGCAAAGCCGGAAATAAAGAAGATCACGGAATTGAAGGGCAAAAAAGTCGGCATCACCCGGATCGGGTCATCGACTCACACTTCAGCTCTCTATGCGCTCGGTTCCGCCGGACTTAAGCCGGCAGACGTGCAACTGCTGCCCTTGCTCGAAGTTCCCAATATATTTACCGCGTTGGCCGCGGGGCAGATCGAAGCTGGCGTGGTATCGCCGCCGACCAACGCGAGAGCGAAGAAAGCTGGATTTGTCGAGCTGATGAACATCGCCAAAGAAGGCCCGGAATTTGTTTCAGTCGCTGTCGGCACAAGCCGGGCATATGTGAAGGCTAACGAAGATATCGTTCGTCGCGTGGTGCGCTCTTACGCTGAGGGAGTTCAGATCTTCAAAACCAACAAGGCAGCGGGACTGAAGATGATCCAGAATCAGCTCAAAGTGAAAGAGGTCGAGATTCAGGAGGATACGTACAATCAGTTTCGTGAGTATTTGGAATTCCCACCCTACGTCAGCCGGAAAGCAATGGAAGCGGTTTTGACTGATATTGCCGCGAACGACCCGGCCGCTAAAGGCGCAAAGCCGGACGACTTTATGGATATGCGCTTTGTTGCCGAGGTGGACAAGAAAGTTGGCGGTAAGTGATCAGCGCTTCGGTAAGAAGTCTGAGGTTTACTTCAGCATCAAGCCCGGCGAGTTCTAGGGTCGCGCAAACGATCGAATATATTTGCGCTCGAGGTCTGAGGGCGATCCGTTAACTCGGGAGGATTTTCCGTGCCGCCCGAACCCGCGAGAGGCGCTAGCGAGCTCCGACAATCGATGAGGTCATCGAGCACGTCGTCCGGGGCAGGTGTAGAAAGATATTTGGCAAGCTCGCGTTGGACGTAATCGGCATGCTGATGCAGATGGTGAAAAACCGCGCAGTCGAAGACAAACGACTCCAGCGCGGCGGGCCGGTTCCACAGTATTTGCAAAAGCGCTTCCAGAAATAAAAGCTGATCGCCTTCGCGCGGAGGCCGAAATGGTAGGATTCCTTCAAAAGAACCGCCAATAGTTTCTTCCCATGCCGCCGCATAACGGCGAGCGGCGCTCTGGCCTGTAGCGCTAGCAAGGCAGGGAGACTCCGCGCGAAATAGGCCCTTGGCTGGTAGATCTCTCGGACGAGCTCGCGGTAGTTTTCGAGGTACTGCCGCTTGGTCAGTTCGCCCTTGGGGATAAAATTGATTCCCTCGTATGATTGCCGGTCGAGCTGAGTGTATCCAGTAAACGCCCTTCCGCTTTCAAGCGACGGGCGAGCTGGGTATGAGGAATGGCCTGCAGCAAGCCAACCATCGCAACGCCGATGCCGGACGCTTGGATGAATTTCCGCTGCGCCTCGAACACCCCCTGCTCTTCGCCGTCGAATCCGACGATGAAACCGGCGGTGACGTGGAGCCCGTGTCGGCGAATCCTGGCGAGCTTTTCCAAAGAGTCCCCAGGGATATTTTGCATCTTCTGCGTGGCCTTGAGCAGCTTGGGGTCCGGGGTCTCGATGCCGATGAAGACGTGGAAGAAACCGGCTTGGACCATGCGCTCGAGCAGCTCATCATCGTCGGCCAGATTGATCGAAGCTTCGGTGTAATAGCGAAACGGATAATTGTGCCGGCGGTTCCACGAAGCCAGCTCCGCGAGCATGTCCTTCGCTTTTCTCTTGTTGCCGATGAAATTGTCGTCGACCAAAAAAATGTAGCCTTGAAAGCCGAGGCGTTCGACGGCCGCCAGTTCGGCGCAGATCTCTGTGGGCGTTTTCGTCCGCGGCACGCGGCCGTAGATCTCGATGATATCGCAAAATTCACACTTGAACGGGCAGCCGCGCGAGAATTGCAGCGCCATCGTGGCGTAGTCGTTGACGTCGGGCAAAAGCTCGAAGCGGGGAATCTTGACGAGCTCCATGTTCGTAGCCGAGCCGCCATGATATTGTTTGCCGCGACGATTCGCGCGCAAATCGCCGACCAACTGTTCCAGAATACTTTCCGCCTCGCCAAAGCAAACCCAGTCGGCATCGGCGCAGGCGGCCTCCGGCAGCGCATGGGTAAACGGCCCACCCACGGCGATCGGCTTGCCGCGCATTTTGGCATTGGCGACACACTCCCGATAATCTTTCCACTGCGCCATCATCACGCTCAAGAAAACAACATCTGCCCACTCCCAGTCGGACGTCGACTCTTCAGCGACGTTGCGATCGACTAGGCGAAGCAAAAATCTTCGGGCAGATAGCTCGCGATGGTGAGCAGACCCAACGGCGGCATGATGGCCTTTCGCCCCCATAGAAGCTTGACCGAGCGGGTGGTATTCCAAAAAGTCTGCTCGGGGAACTTAGGATAGAGCATCAAAATATTCATTGACGGTCACGGCGGTCGAGCGAAAGTATCCGGATGCGGGTCAACAAGATTCTATTTCTTTTGAGTGATGGATGAAACAACAATCAGCAAAAGTAAGAATTTGTTTTTTCATGCCGACAAAGAAACCGAGGACGGGCACAGTCATCGCACAAAACCAGCCCGGTTTGTAAGAACTCTTATTAGGAGATGATTGAGGAGAAGATCAGAGGGCGGCAGATCAGCCGCGACGAGCACACGTCAATCCAGTTGATGGGAAAGCGTGGAAAAAGCGAGGCCGCAGAGCCCTACTCAGAAAAAGCGAACGACAAACCCCGAGATCATACTCAAGTAGGTGAGCCAGAAAACAAGAAATTGCCAGTTAATCGTCCCCAACCGAGAAATAGATCTGGACCTAGAGATTGTTGCGACTATTTCCATCTGGTTTCTCCTTTTGACCGTAAAGCTAAAATGCAACAGGTATGCCAGCTGGATTTCGGGATAATCTGAGATAAGAAGCGCCAATTAAACAGTCTAGCGCCACGACAACGATTCACAAATGGCTGACTAGCTTAACCGAATGTCGAAAAATGGCCCCCCTGTTTATTGCGTCGTTAGCATATGGCGCCATAGATTTGGCGCCATGACTAGCCCGATCTGTTTTGCAAAGACAGTCCTTGCCTTTAGAGCTGCGGAGGCTCACAAGAGTTCGAACCTTGGTTAACGCGCCGCCAAAAGATAGCTCGAAGTGTATCGAACCGAGTAGAGCCCAATCTCAATGGTATGGAAATTAGAAAAGGGAGAGCTGCTTGGGCGTGTCGTCGAAGACAGAACGGCCGTCCAGCGAGCGAGAGATCGCGTTTTCGTGGGCAATGACCGCATCGAAGTTAGCTTCGGTTTCGAGCCGGGTTTCGACCCCTCGAACGAAGCGTTCGAGGCGGCGGAAGCCGTCGAGTTTGTAAGTGTCACCAAGCTTTGCTGCATCGAGCGAGGTTCGGAGCAAGTTGAGAGATCCGTCATACGTCTTCAACGGGACCGGAAATGGATGACGATCCTTGCCGCCGTGCGCAAATGAAAACCGGGCGGGATCGGCGAAGCGGTTCGGCGCGCCGTGGATAACCTCGGCAATCAAAGCAAGTGACTGAAGAGTGCGTGGACCGAGATTCTCCAAGAGCAGCAGTTCGGCAAACTGGTGAAGATTGCGTTCGTAGGCGACGGCGAGGACAGCGCCGAGACGCTTCAGATCGATGTTCGCCGCGCGGACCTCATGATGGTCCGGCATGCGGAGGTGGCGCGCGGCGCGTAGCGTGGTCTCTGGTTTTTCATGAGCGATGTCGAGGAGGGCGGTTTGTGCGAGCTGCGCGTGAGCGTCCACGAGATTCATGATCGTGCCCTGGTTCTCGCCGACTATGCCGGTGTGTGGTTCGGCGACGAAGTCGCGCACCGACGCGGAGTGCCAGTGGTAGCGGCGAGCCATGCCGCTCCGATCGTTCAATCCCTGCTGTACCACGGCCCACTCGCCGTTCGATGTCACAACAAAGCTATGGAGGTAGATCTGAAATCCGTCGGCGATCGCATTGTTGTCGACGCGCGCGGTAAGCCGGCTGGTGCGGACCAAGGCTTCGCCATCGAAGCCGCGACGCTCGGCGAGAGATCGCAATTCCTGCGGCGTGTTGCGCGAGAATCTGCCGCGTCCGCCGCAGATGTAGATGCCGAGCTCATCAGCTCGCGGCGCGAGGCCGCGCTTTAGCGCTCCCATGACGGATGTCGTGATGCCCGAAGAATGCCAGTCCATTCCCATCACGGCGCCGAGCGCTTGAAACCAGAAGGGATCGCTCAGGCGCGAGAGGAAGATCGAAGAGCCGTAGTCTTGGACGATGGCTTCGGTGATGGCCGTGCCCAGTTTGGTCATCCGTTCCGCAAGCCATTGCGGGACGCGACCGCCGTGAAGCGGAAGATCTGCGACGCCGGAGCGTTTCATGCGGCAAATTATCTCGACGGTTCGTTGGCTCTATCGATACAGGTTGTCAATGAAACCGCTATCGTCCAACTCTCTCAAATAATGCGTATTCCACATGATCAGAGGGTTTAAGTCCGCGATCTCCGGTTTGAGCCGCGCGGCCAAGGCAAACACATTGTTGATAGCTTCCGTTGTCGGGTAGAGCTTGCGTTCCAAGAAACTCGACCATGAATCGTAGAGCGCGTCCGCTTCCCCATCGTTCTGCAGCCCTAAAATAGTTGACTCCTTCATGATGCGCTTGGTTTTTGCCGGTTGGGTGAGAAAGAAATGAACCGCCTCGACGGTTCCGCGTATCAAGAGGCGCGTCTCCTCTTCATGGCTCTTGACCCACGCCATAGTCGTCGTCAAGGTGACACCGCGGATCATCGGCATCGGCCGCACGGTGATTTCCTGCGCTCCTTCTCTGAGGGCGCGTAGATTGTGCGGCAGGTCGACAAAAGCCGCATCGAACTCGCCGGCGAGGACGCCTTTACAGCGCTTGTCCGTCGATGCGTGGGTTTCCACGAGATCGTAGTCTCCCTTGTCCAAATCCAATCCTTCCTGGCGCATAAAGAGCCACACGTTGAGGCCGGCGTGGGAGTTCTTCGAATCGACGGCAATCTGTTTTCCTCTGAGATCTTGCACACTCTTGATCGCGTCGGTCACGATGAGATGGTTTTCCGTCCAACGGTTGCCGAGCTGGGCCAGGTGAACAAAATCCTCATGGTTTTTCGCACGGCGAGCATAGAGATTGTGGTGGTTGCCCGAAATCAAATCCACGTGGGCATTTTTGAGCGCCTCAACGGCCCTTTCCCGCCCCAGCTCCGGGCTGGTGTTGACACGGAGGTCGTGCTTTTCCCATATTCCCGCCTGCTCGGCCAGTACCCAAAATGGGGCGTGAGATTCAGATCGGTAGATAATTTTTAGTTCGCGCATAATAGTCCTCCGTATTTCAAGTTGCTGATCAAAATAGCTGCATCCGTACTACTTTAAGAAGGTTCACACATTGTTCCGTTGATCGCTATGCCCCCTCACCCCGCGCCCTCTCCCCCCACGAAACGTGGTGGAGAGGGGTCGGCTTCTCGTCCATTGCAGTTTAAACTTTCCTGATATCACCAATCACTTGAAACCTATCATTCCCAAGGTGGAAAAATGGATAAGTTTGTAAACTCCCCCCGGCAAAACACTCAGCTGATACAAAGAGTAGTCATGGGCATATTGGGTGCGCGCATTGACGCCGTCTACCGGGACAATAACCTCGTAGCGATGGATTCGCGCTGCGGCGGTCGCCGTATAGAGAACCGCCACGTTGGTCGCGGAGCCGGTGATAATCAGAGTCTTGATTCCGCGGGGCTCTAATATGCCCTGAAGGTCTCCGCCTGTGAACTTATCGAAGCCGTCGGGATAAATAACCGGCTCGTTCTCCCTGCGCTGAAGCGAGCGCGCGACTTTCTCCATGGGCGTCCCACGCTGTGATGCGGAGACCGAAAAAACGACCAAGATCCGGCGGCGCGGGCCTTTTCGAGAAATCCCGCCACGCCAGGCAGCAACGCATGACACGTCAGATGTGGGTCTTCGCAGCGGGCGCTCAAGTCGAGAACCAATATCGCCGTTGTTCGGCGATCCACCTCGACCGGCATGGGCTCGGGTTTTTTTGGCGCTTGCTCTTTGGTTTCCTTGGCGTCCTTCTTTTCTTCGATCAGATCGGTGTCGAGTAGAACGCCGCAGGACGGACAGGTATTCTGTTGCAAAACGTATTTACCACTAGCCCCGCTCATTAAAGGCCCTGCGGCAGTCGGCGGCAATAATCGAACTCGGGAAGCCGGCTTCCAGTCTTCGCCAGTGCCGCAAAAAACGTGTTGGCAGCGCGCGCAGCGAATCTGCGCGCCCTGAGGACCGGTGAAGAGTTCCAGATTTTCTCTGAGCAGGTAGCTCATGGTCGCATTTGACTATGTGAAAAGTTTGACTCGTGCTTCGACGAAGGCTCGGCACGAATGGAAATTGGCATCTGATATCGGCTGCCTTTCAATCTAACCTTCCCGTCGCGCGGCTCTCATGGATTTCCTCAGCCGCTCGGTAGCCTCGATATCGATCTTGTTCCCATCGATCATGACTCCGTAGATCTCGCGGGCCGCCTCGGTCGAGACCAATCCCAGCACAATGTCCTTCAGCACCATCTCGGCATCTCTCTCCAGCGGGTCTCCATAACCTCCGCCGCTGGATTGCCGGGTATACAGCACGTCGTCTTCCGTGACTTCAAAGTTGCAGTACGGCAACGCAGTCATTTGACCGCCCAGATCCTGCATGCGGTCCAAGGCGGCGCCTCCAGCGATGAGCTCGCGCAGCCTCGTGCCTTTGGATAACTCGACCACGGCGGGCGCGCCAGGGTATCCGCCGAAAACCCCTTGTCCCGAATTCTTAAGCCCCACGACTCCGTAAGCGACGCCTTTGATTTTCCGTTCGGGCGCGTCGTTGATAACAAAAGCGGTCTCGGCGCCGACTCCGCCGCGGAACTTGCCCGCGCCGGCGCTGTCTCTCGCGTGGCGTCGAAACAGATAAAGGACGGGAAAGTTTCTTTCGATCCATTCCACATTGGGACAGCTCTTGGTGCCGCCTCCCGAGTCCACGCCATCCCGCAAAGATCGCGCGCCGCCGCCGTCTATAGGAGTCTGCGAAAGATTCGAGACGTAATAAGTACCGTACTGATTGATGCCGGCATGGCGGATATTGCGCCGGCCCACCGTCATGGCCATCACTTCGCTCTTCCACCGTTGGTGGATAGCCAGCGCCTGCATCAAAGTCGAGTTTGCGGCGTACAGGACGATCTTCGCACCCGAGGTGGTATTCATGGAAACCGGCGCAGGCGGCATGGGATTTACGATAGTTCCCGTGGGCGCGATGACTTCGATGGGGCGAAAAATGCCGTGATTCTTCGGCAGGTCGTAAGCCAACGTCGACAGCACTGCGCTAAAGCAAACGCCGAACGTGGCATGATAGGGAAGATTGATGCCCTTGCTCGCCTGCGGGTCGCTGCCGGTAAAATCGAAGATCAGACGGTCGCCGACTTTACGCAAGACGAGATTGACCTTCCAACTCTCCTCCGCCTCGATGGCGCTGGTTTCTTTCCAGACGCCGTCGGGAATTTCCGCGATGCGCTTTCTCAGGACGTCCTCCCCATGCTGGATCATCTTTTTGGTGACGGCGTCGATCAACTCGGGACCATACTGTGAGAACATTTCCTGGACACGCGATTTTGCCACGTTGTTGGCGGCAATCTCGCACTTGAGATCGAGACCGACCATAGTCGGTTGCCGCGTCATGTTGATGATCATCTCAAAGAGGTCTTTCCTAAATGTCCCGCCTTCGATCAGCTTGATCCCTGCTATTCTGATGCCTTCATGGAAAATCTCCGTGGCTCCGGGCGAATTGCCGCCCGGCGACAAAGCGCCGATATCCATGACGTGAACAAAAGTCGCGCTCCACGCAACCAAACGGTCGTGGTAATGAATCGGCGAGATCATGAACAGGTCCGACTGATGCACCGCGGCGACGTACGGGTCGTTGAGCAAGAATACGTCGTCCGGAGCGACGCCGTCATTGCCGAAGCGCTCCAGGATCTTTTTCACCGCGAATCCGCCGCACGCCATATGCATGCCGATGGATTCTCCGGCCGACAGGATCTCGCCGTCGGCGCGGTAAAGCGCGGCCATGTAATCTTTCTGCTGCGTCGTGTTGACGGTGCCGCCGACGCGCTCGAGGGTCGTGCCCATCTCCTTGGCGATCTGATACAACCGATGGGACAAGATCTCGAATGTGATCGGGTCCACACTTCCCGAGGGTAAAGCCAAGCGGCCTCCTTAAGCTCCTACGTCGATCCTGACGTTTCTGAACTCGTCCATGAACGCGCGATTGTTCGGATTGACGACGATCGTCGTAACCGGAGTCTCGATGATGGCGGGCCCGGCCAGCGCGTTACCGGGCTTCATCTTGATAAAATCGTAGATTGCGGTGTCCACCGCGTGCCGATATTCCTCGAAGTAAACCGGTCTGCGAGACTTGACGGCGCGCGCCGCATCTTTGCCGTCAAGCGAAATCCTCGCGATGTTGGGTTTTTTCAGGCGCCCTCGCGCGGTCAGCCTGAACGTCATGACTTCCATGCCGGCTTCACGATAACCGGATCCCTGGCCGTAGGATTTTTCGTAGAGGTCGTGAAAATCATCGTACAACTTCTCCAGGTCCTTTTGCTGAATGTCGCTGCTGCCGGGAGGCATGGAGAGGGTCAGCTCGTGCACCTGGTAGCGGTAGCGCATATCCAGGCTGCGGACGATTTCGATCTCCGCTGGTTTGAATCCGCGAGCTTCGAGATCGCTGCGCGCCTGCGCGATCAAGACGGCAAAATTCTCCTGCAGCCGATTGAGATCGAAGGGCGCGATCAGGTGGTCCGATCGGCCGTATTCATACAGGACATCGGAGCTGATGAGACCGGTAGCGCCGTGAACAGATGCAGTGAGAGGAATCACGACTTGTTTGATGCCGAGATCTTCAGTGTACCTGGCGGCGTGCACCGGCCCGGCGCCGCCAAAAGCGAACAGCACGAACTTTCGTGGATCATGCCCGCGCTCGACGGTCGCCTTGCGAATGAGATCGCTCATGTGCGCGTTGGCGATCCGATAAATTCCGCCCGCCGCTTCGATGGTGCTCATGCCCAGGGGAGCCGCGATCTTTTCAGAGACGGCGCGCTCCGCGGCTTCTTTGTTGAGGCGGATCTTGCCGCCGAGAAAATAATTTTCATTCAGATAGCCCAGCACGAGATCGGCGTCAGAAACCGTCGGCTCGCTGCCGCCCCCCTGGTAGCACACCGGCCCCGGGCTGGCCCCCGCGCCCTGAGGGCCGACTTTGAGGACCCCGGTTTCCGGATCGATCCAGGCGATGCTGCCTCCTCCCGCTCCGATCGACTCGACCCAGATCTTGGTCGATAAAATCCGGTGGCGCTGGATCACCGGGTTATAGTCCTTTTCGATTTTTCCGCCATGAATGACGCTGACTTTGAACGTGGTGCCGCCCATATCTGTCGCCAGGACGTTTTCTTCCCCGATTAGCCTGCCGAGGTATTGGCTGCCAACGACGCCGGCGGCCGGCCCGGATTCGATCGTGCCGACGGCGTTGGCGCAGGTCGCACTCACGTTCAGTACCCCGCCGTATGCCTGCATAATCAATGGTTCGTCGCGAAGATTTTTTGCGCGCAGCACCCGCTCGAGGTTATTTAGATAAGCCGAGATGCGCGGGCCGATGTAGGCGTTGAACACGGTCGTGGCGGTGCGCTCGTATTCGCCCAGGAAAGGAGCGACCTCGCTGGACAAGCTCACGTACAGGGTCGGGTATTTCTGTTTAAGCTGTTCGGCGACCTTCTTTTCGTGACTGCCGTTGGCGATCGACCAGAGGAGGCATACGGCCGCGGACTCCACGCCTTTGCTCGATAGGGCTTCGAGCGCCTGCTCGATGTCGGCTGTCTTCAGTGGAATCAAAACGCTCCCTTTGTAATCGATCCTCTCGGTCAGTTCTTCGATGAGAGTTCCGGGCACGATGGGCTCGGGCTTGACCAGCGCGGACGTGTGAGCCGCTTCCTCTTCGGTGAGGCCTTCGGCCGTCATGCCCCGCATCATCAGAATGGCGTCGCCGAAGCCCCGGGTGGTGATAAGTCCGGTCTTGGCCCCCGAGCGCGTGATCAGTGTGTTGTCGCCGATCGTGCACGCGTGAAAGAAAAATCTGGCACACCGGATCAACTCGTCTTCGCTCTTCAACCCCAGGTTTTGTGCGGCGTCGCGGACCGCGTCCAGGGCGCCGACGGAAAAATCCCGCGGCGTCGACAGGGCCTTGCCGACGGCGAGAAAGCCTTGCTCGTCGAGAACCACGCAGTCGGTAAATGTCCCGCCGATATCGACGCCGATCGTGTAATCCATTTGCAATGACGACGCATCCTTGCCGCGCCGAAACGATTTTTATAGCACACGAGCAGCTGAGTTTGAAAACGACCATTGTCGTCCGAACGAAGTGAAGGATCTCTGCCAAAACGACTCGAAGCAGCACGGTTGACAATCTGAGATCACCTGCGATATCGGTCCCAGATGACTTCCACGCCGACAAATTCTCGCAGGGTGTTCGGCTATCGCTGGTTGCTACTCATTGTCTGGCTCGTGTTGCAACCGAGCCCCGCTGCAAGCAATTCGCAAACTCTCCTCAACGAGTTGAACCGGTTGAGTCCCGTGGAACGCGAAAAAAAGCTGATCGAAGGCGCCAAGAAAGAAGGCGGCGTCTTGGTCTATTCGAGCGAAAACGTCACCCTGCTGCAAAGATATGAAGCAACATTTGCAAAGCGTTATCCTTTTGTTAAAGCGGAATACTGGCGTGCGGGCGGCGATCGAGTCGGGACGCGCGTGCTCACCGAGTCCCGTGCCGGAAAGCTGCAAGCCGATCTGGTAGGGCTGGCATTCGACGTCGTCAACGAGATCAAAGACGCCGGCCTTCTCGCGCGCTATGTGTCTCCGGAACGGAAAGCCTACGCCGCTGTGTTCAAGGATACCGAGGGATATTTTACGCCGACCAACCTGATCCACGCCGTGATCGGTTACAATTCCAAGCTGGTGAGCCCGCGCGAGGCGCCGAAAGATTATCCCGATCTTCTCAGTCCGTTCTGGAAAGAATCACTGAC
>DASPXM010000028.1:0-13267 GCA_035637295.1 Verrucomicrobiia bacterium | reverse complement strand
GACGGTCCCGCTATCCGAGCAATGTTGAAGCCGACCGTGTAAAGCGAGACGGCGTTCAGGATATCTTCTCGCGGCACTAATTCCGCAAGTATGGACTGGGCAGCCGAAGGATTGATCGCGCGGATTGAACCGGAGAGGATTTCGAGCACAAGCAGGTGCCAGAACGCCAGAGTGCCGAAAATATAGATCGCCAGAAAAATTACCGTCGGGATGGCGGAGACGAACTGCACCAAGATCAACAAAAGCTTGCGATCATAGCGATCGACCAAGACGCCGCTGAGGGCGCCAAGAATCAAACGGGGCGCGGCACTGCACAGCCCCAAGATTCCCAACGCCATCGCTGATCCGGTGATCTCATAGGTGATCCAGAAAAGCGCCACTTCCTGGACGAAGTGGCCGAGGGAGCCGAGCGTATCCGTGAACCAGAATAACGCGTAGTCACGGTGGCGCAGAGAGTGAAAAATGCGAATGGCGTGGAGCTCCTTGTATCACTAAGTCTGAAAATGTTCGCGGCTCGCGCAAATGTTCCTTGGGCTATTCTGATTGTATCGATCCCGAAGAGAACTCACCGCAGAGGCGCGGAGGGCGCGGAGTAAGGAGTTCTTAATAAAAATACTCCGACCTCTGCGACCTCTGTGTCTCTGTGGTGAAAAAATGTTTGCTGCCTTGGTTACGCCCTCACCGCGTGAACATCGAAACAGTTTTTGTTTATAGCCTTTCCGCGGAATATAGGAAAGGAATCGGTGGACGTTGCGTTTGGTTGACAGCGAACAAGATTCAGAATAGTTCGTTGTCATCAATTTCGCTGAAGGAGAAAATGTTTTGTGGCTTACGACGATCGCAGCGTGAAACCGATGAGCGCAAGTTTGATGCGCGCACGCATCGCAACGAAGATCTTAGCCGGGCTTTACGAAGACGCGCCGACGATTTTGACCAGCGCGATTCGCTTGATGGTCGAATTACCCGGCGGCAAAGCAGGGTCCGGACCGCCGTATCCTTTCACCATCGGCGTCAGCCCCGCCTGGTGCAGCGGTTTGAACGGCGCCAAATTAGTCGCGAGCGGCAAGCTCGATCTCGTTTGGCTCAATCCGTCGATCATCCCCTCGATGGCTGTGCGCGGCGTCGGGCCGTTCAAAGGCAAGTCACCATTGCGCGCGTTGGCGGTGTTTCCCTCCTGGGACCGCTTGGTCATCGCGGTGTCGCCGCGGCTCGGCGTGCGAACGATGGAAGAGCTGATCGCCAAAAAACCAAAAATGAGGGTGTCGATCGCGGTGAACGATTGCGTCGACTTCGCGATTAAGTTTTTGCTAAAAGCGCACGGCATTTCCCAGCGGGACTTCATCAAGTGGGGCGGTAAGGTCGATGAAGTCGTGCGCCCGAGCAATCCGCACCGGCCCGAAGGAATTATTTCCGGCAAGGTCGACATGGTGATCGACGAAGGCATGGATTCCTGGGGCGATGTCGCGGTGAAGCATGGCATGATCTTTCTGTCTTATTCAGAGCCAGTGCTGCAGAAATTGGAGAAGTTCGGTTTCCAGCGCGCGCGCTTGGATCACGGCCGCGTCGCGGGTATCAACGATCCGACGACGGTCGTCGACTTCAGCGGTTGGCCGATCGTCGTGCACAAGAAATTTCCCGACGAGCTGGCGTACCACATCACCGGAGTGCTCGATCGCATTCGCGAAGAGATTCCCTACGACGCCGCGGAGACGCCGTCGATGAAGCAGCTGTGCACGAACACGGAAGCGGGCCCGCTGGACTTTCCGCTACATCCGGGAGCCGAGAGTTATTATCGGGAGAAGGGGTATCTTTAGGACAAAAAGCCGTGTTCGTGATCGTGGGACGTGATCGGGAGGCAGATTCAGTCTCTGCGCATGACAATAGAAAGGGCGAAGCAGTTAAGAAAGAATTCCATCGACTCTGAGCGGGCATTGTGGCGCGTACTCCGCTCTCGCCAGCTTGGCGGACATAAGTTTCGCCGGCAACAGCCTCTCGGACCGTTTATTGTGGACTTCGTTTGTTTGGAAGCCCGGTTGGTGGTCGAAGTCGACGGTGGGCAGCATAATCACGAAGGAACGGTTGTGTACGATGCCAAGCGCACTGCTTGGTTGCAGAATCAAAAATTTCGAGTCTTACGGTTTTGGGATCATGAGGTATTGAAGCAACTTGATTCCGTTTGCGATGCAATCGAAAAAGCGCTGACCGATCCGTAATATTGGCCCGGATCTTTCATCCTTGATGGGAGGACAGAGGTTAAGGTGATGGCCTATCACCCCTCATCCTAACCTTCTCCCGCAAGGGGAGAAGGAACATGAGTCGACCACGAGCAGCGGTACAAACTATGGGCCTTTGTGGTTCAGCCCGTTGTTTCTGCTGATCTAAGTAACTGATTAGATATCAGAAGGGGACAGGCAACTTTTCTTTGACGAGCACAAGAAAAGTAGCCAGTCCCCGAAGTACGAATTTCACCATCGTCTACTTCGCGCTATTGAGCAGGCGCACGAAGCGATCGTCGAAGAATTGCGCCGGCACAGCCTTTTTCGCTTCAGGAACGGTCTCCGAAAGAAAATCCAGAATGCCTTGAACTCCTGGCTCGGAAATCATGAGCTCGCGCCTGAAGCCGGCCTTGCGATAGAACTGGTAGGTTCGTTCGATGATGTCGGGATCGGTTTCTTTGGTGTATTTGGCAATGACTTTCATCGTGAAGGCTTTGTCGCTGTAGTAGCGGTCGATGCCGGCGCGCACCGAGCGGAGCAACGGCACCATGCGCCCGGCCAATTCGTCCATACGGCCGCGCCTGATTACCACGCCGACGTTTTGATAGGGCTGATCCAACGTGGTGGCCATGGAATGAAATCCAGCTCGGTCGAGCTGGAAACTCACCGGCGGAGCCGCTGAACCGGCGGCGATCTGGCCGGTTAGCAGTGCTGCGGTGATCTGCGCACTTCCACCCAATATTCGAAGCTGAACATCTTTGGCCGTGAGTCCTAATTTGCGCAGCGCCACCAGCGTGCCGTACGCCACCGGACTGCCCGGCCGCTCGGTGCCGACGATTTTACCTTTCAGTTGTTCGGCGCTCTTGATCTCCGGCCTGGCGTATAAATCCCATATCATCGTATTGAGCATTCCCGCGACGAACACCACGTCGAAGCCGCGCAACGACGCGTTGATCAATGGCACGGCGGAGATTTGAATAACGTCGACCTCGTTGGCGATAAGAGCCGGTAGGGCGAGAGTCGAGGACATGGAAATCATTTCTACATCTAACCCTTCCTTGGCGAAACCACCGGTCTCCTTCGCCATCCACATCGACGCCATCGTCCCCGACGTGAACAAATACGCGATCCGCAGCGGTCGTGCAGCCGCGGCATGAGATTCGCGCGCTGCCGCAAAGGCCAGCAGCAACGTGAAAATCGTCGAAATGATGGGAAGCAAGAATGCCCCAGCCGCCCTTGGCGGCGAAAACCATTGACAAACGCTCATGCTCCTCACCGCAAACAATTCGTTGATATCAAATGCACAGCCCGTCTGTTACACCTGCGTCGGTTCATCGGTATGCGCACGCTCTAACACGGAGCGGCGTCAGACCGCAATGTAGAAAGCAGCCTGCCGTCCACTAGGTTTCCATCGTTGAACGACGCAATCTTTTTTGCCGCAGATTCGACAAGTTGACAAGCTAAAGCGGTTAAACCTATAAATGCCAAACGCAAATGGAGGGAACGGATTCTCTCCTCTAGGACTAACATAGAGATGGCATCTAAAGATATTCTCTCCTTCTTTACGAAGTCACTCGAGCTCCTCGCGCTTACAGCCGTCATTGTCACCCACAACTGTGCGATCGCTGAGGCCGCCGAAACTCTCAGGCTGGGATTTTCGGGAGCGAGCGCAACGCAGTTGGCGGGTTATCTGGCTGTGGATCAGAAGTTGTTCGATATTTACGCCGTGAACGTGGAACTAACGCAATCAGCAGGAACAACCATGATTCGGGCTTTGGATTCGGGAAGCTTGGATGTGGCCATAGTGGGTGGTGGGCAGGCGCTGAATGCATACGTGAAGGGTGTGGAGGTTCGGATCATTAGCGGACTGGTCAACACGGTGCCCTTTCAACTTTGGGCTAAGCCCGAGCTTTCGCAGTTAAAGGATCTCAAAGGAAAACTGATTGCAAACACTCCAGCGGGCACGTCTCTGAACTTAGCTAACCAGATTTTACTCATGCGAGCCGGCCTCGATCCGATGAGGGACGTGAAGCTGGTGGCATTCGGTCGTTTAGGGCTTGTTTCGCAGTCCCTGTTCACCGGGGTTGTCGATGCCGCGCTTCTATCACCGCCGGAAACTGTCGAAGCGAGAAGATCCGGACTGCGCATGTTAATGGACCTGACCACTGCGCGTATCCCTTGCCCTTTCACCTCAGTGGTTACCTCCAAGGCAGTGCTGGAAAAGTCCCGATTATCGCTGGATCGATTTCTAAGAGGGATTCTTCACGGGATCAAACTTGCTTTGACCAATCCAGATATGGCAAAAAAGACTCTCAGTCGAAACATGAGACTCACGGACCCGGAAGCACTTGAGGAAGCCTATCAGCGGGCTGTCGCCAGCTACGAGCGTCTACCTACTGTGCCTAGAGAGGCGATCGACACGGTGGTGAAGCTTTCAACCGAACCCGCTAGTCGCAACCCGTTCGGTGTGTTGGATATGAGCATTCTCGAGCGCATCGATAAGGAAGGATTTGTTAAGGCTCTCTATTCGGCGAAGTAAGGAACTGTAAGGAGGTTGTCATGGCAGATATCAGAGGGGTTGGAAAAAAAATCACCTATAGCGAAGACAATCCTATCAGCGCAGAGTTGGAGGAGTTCCGCAAGAAGCGCGACACCCTGAAGCGCGAGCCCAAAGACGACGCGGAGCGGGAGCGTTTAGCCCGCTGGCTCGCTCATCGCGGCCGCGACGAACTGGAAACCACGGTCGGCTCCGCCTGCTACGCCTGTTCGCACTTCGACATGGATTCCGAGTGGCGTTATTTTCTTGCGGACCATATCGGCACTGAAGCCGGCCACGGCTGGGGCTATATCCATCAAGCCAACGCTATCGACCCGCGCCGCGACCATGCTCGACCCGACCCCGAGTTCGAGCGCCAATACGGCCTCACACCCCGTGTCGAGCACCACCAAATAATGAAGCGGGATTTTCTCAGCTATATTTTCTCTGGCAACCTGTGGCCGTACGGCCATTGCACAGCGGTCAGCATCCAAAGCATTCAAATCACGACGCCGAAGTTGCTCGATTTCGAAGAGCGCGTGGTCCATGCGGAGGAGCGCAGCCATCACGATGCCATTTTGCAGAAAATGCACGACTATGTCTGGGAGCTGATCGAAGCATACGGCGAAGGACCGATTCGGCGCCGGATCGCGGAGATCGACGCTCAGGCTCTCAACAGCCGCCCGCGCACGATCTTCGATCCGCCGCGAAGAGAGTTCCTGCGAAAATACTTTAACGTGCCGGTGGAGAACGTGCGGAAATTTCCCGCATGGAGGGAGTATCTCTATCTCAATGTGCTCGGCTTTCCGCCCGAACCTGTCTATATCGAGAATTGGCCCGAAGAAATCCCCCAGCCCAAGGCGGGGCAGTAATTAATCCCGCATACACTCCCACTCTGGCGGTGTACGCGGAATTAACAGTTTTCTAAGGCATGTTAATTGCCAGGGGCGGGAAGAATTCTCTTTTAGAAATCTCCCATGGCCTTGATCCTGATGGGTGACTGGTGCGACCTACTCCGACACTGAATGAAAAAGAAAGCACTGGCGCGTTACCGAAAGATCACGGACTGCGCGAGAAGGAACAAGGGGAAAGAAGAAAATTCTTTTCATAGGAAACGTTTGTGCTTCTTGATCTGCCTGCTTATGGGTGACCCCAATTCTTTCGCCGAGGCTGGGCGAATACCTGGATCAATACGGCTTATCGCTTCTCAGCTTGCTGCATAATCCCTTGTCGTAACGCGTGCGAAATACCAGGATGCTGCCGATGATTGCCTCGAGCTCGGCGAGGAGATCTTTTTCCCGTTGCTGGAGCAACGCATAGGTCGGCCGCATGCCCTGCTCCACTCGGCCGCCGAGATCCTGCACGGTTGCAAAGGCCGACGCTGCCCCTCTTTCGTCGAGAGCATCGCCTTCATCGCGCAGCGGACGTCATTGAGTTTCGTCTTCGATCTCTTGCTGTGTGCGCGCCATGGGATCGAGCGCTAATTAAATAAATCGCGGGAGAGG
The DNA here is from genome assembly GCA_035637295.1 of Verrucomicrobiia bacterium. Lineage (GTDB taxonomy): Bacteria > Desulfobacterota > Binatia > UBA9968 > UBA9968 > DP-20. The sequence continues at coordinate 7,010 of DASPXM010000028.1, read as the reverse complement.
GTAAGTGGAGCTTTTGAAGTTAGCCGTTCGAATATTGGCTTGGCTTCTCCTTTCGGGAGTTGGCATTTTTAATGCATTAAACAATTCCCGTGAAGGAGAAGATTCTTTTAATAGAGGACAACCTAGATCTGATCGAAATAATGCGGCTGTATTTAACGCATCGCGGATACCATGTCCTACAGGCGCAAAATGGATTTGAAGCGATCGAGACCGCTGGCTCTGAAATCCCCGATTTGGTCGTTATGGACGTCATGCTCCAAGACATGGACGGAGTGCAAATCGCCTTGGAACTCCGAAAAGACGCGAAAACACGTCACATTCCAATCCTCGCAGTGACGGCTAAAACATTTACTGACGAAAGCATGCCGAATGTGTTTAACGATATTCTCGGAAAGCCGGCTAGTCTTCATCAGTTTGATGCTAAAATTCAGAAACTTCTCCAGGAATTCGGTAGGAAACATCCCTCAAATCAGTAGTCTGATATTGTGAATTTTTTTTGAATTTAACGTGCTGCGCCCAGTGAGAATCGAACTCAGACTTTACACCTTTCCCACACCAAGGTATGTGCGCGTGTGGCAATATGTCCCAGGTTTAAACAGTTCGGGTCGATGAGTGTAGCGTTCTTGAGAGCGATTAATCGATCTGAAAGATGGCCTATGCGCTCTGATTCGGCTTCGGCTTCTGTCGGTCAAGCTGCTGTCGCAGCGTCAGCGCGGGCGCTAGTAGAGAAATGCGAGATTTACGAGGAAAGCGACAGCTATTCGTCAAGTGGGAAGACCAGATTCAGCCTGGGATTGAATTGATCGATGCGTCTATGCAGTCTTCGAATTATGCTGTGCAACGAGAGTTCCAGAGAGCGTGAACGAAGAGCATTGGCTTCATTACTTCAGAATGTTGTTCAAAACACTTGCCAGCCGGACGCCGGCTTTGGATAGTTGCTCGCGCACTACCGGCTGCGCGCGATTTTCGTAGGCGGCGTCGAGGCGTATGCCATTCGCGCCGTGATCGTCGATGAATTGCTGCGTGCCGGCGAAATTGTAGACAACTTTCTTCGCTTGGCTGAAAGATCCTTCCGCCCAATCTCTCACCGTTCCCTTCGACCATTCGTCAGCTTGTGCTTGGGTGATCTGTTTGTTGAGAGATGCGCCTACGGCCCTTGCGTCATTGCCAAGGCGCTGCACGATATGGTTGTCCCAGTAGAAGTGAAGGTTGCCAGACGTCGGGGGATCGCCGAAGAAGACCGGTACTTCATTTCCGCCGCGATCTTTGTTGTCCGCCGTATGCAGCGGCTGGTGCAGGTCGCCGATCAAATGTAACAGAAACTTTAGTGCGAGTATCTTCTCGGGCTTGGCGATCGAGGCATCGCGCAGCTCGGCGATGAATTGGTCGATCTTGTCGAGTAGGCAGGCGTTAGCGGGACCGGTGCTCGCGACTGTGCCCGCCGGCAATTTCGGGTGATAGTTACAGGCGGAGGCGATATTGCCGTCAGCGATTTCGATATCGACGAAATGCCAGTTACGGGTTGCATTGTAACGGATCTTCGTGCTGGTTCGGTCGGAGTCACGATACTTGTCCGGCCATGTGGTGCGGCTGACAAAATCCGCCGCGGTCAAATTATCTTTGTCGGCGGCGAGCAGCGCATCGACTTTCCTTTTAACTACCGGCGTGAGGCGCGCGTAGGCAATGACACCGACAATCTCGTGGCCTTCGTCGCCCCAGGCCAACAACGAGGGAGTCGGGGTAATTACAATCATTGATAGGAAGGCGAAAAAGCCGCGGCGAAGGAGTGGAGGAATCATGATCTCCGTAGAAAGATTGCCGGTCGCGGGATTGTCACAGAGAAGAAGGGAAGAATGGGGACAGGCAACTTTTTTTAAAAGCGAAAAAGTAGCCCGTCCCCGCAGTCACACTTACGCTTTCTTCATCCCTGCCAGTACGCGCTGTGGTGTAAACGGTGCCTCGCGCAGGCGCACGCCGACGGCGTCGAAGATTGCGTTGGCAATAGCCGCGGCGATTGGCGCACTGGACGGTTCTCCGCCGCCGAGGGCGGGCATCTCCGGGCGGTTGAGCAAGACGATCTCGATTTCAGGAACGTCAGGAAATCTAAGGATGGGGTAAGTGCTCCAATCAAGAGTCTTGATGCCGGTGGAATCGAACTTGACTTCTTCCATGAGCGATCGGCTGACGCCCTGAATAATATTTCCCTCGATCTGGTTTTTTAGCCCGTCGGGATTGATGATCAGTCCGCAGTCATGCGATAAAATGAAACGTTTGACCGCAACATTTCCTGTGGTTTTGTCGACTTCCACTTCTGCGACGGCGCCGCAAATGGCATTCGCGCGATTGGAGATCGCTACGCCTCGGCCCGTTGCCTTCGTTGCACTGGATGGCGTAGAAGGGGAGGGTCGTTCCTGCCAGTTGGCTTGCTTTGCCACGGCGGTTAGCGCGTCGATGCCACGTTTGTTGCTGCCAAGATAACGCAGGCGAAATTGAACGGGGTCGACACGCTCGTCCGCGGCGATTTCATCCATGAACGATTCGCTGGCGAAGCAGCGAGCGATATCGCCTGGGGCACGCAAGTAGCCGGTGCGAAGCGGCGTCTCGTCGGCTTGCACCCACGGGATCAGCGGTGCGGTGCACTTTTGGGTTTCGAACGTATACATTTCGCCGCCGCCCTGGGTGCCGTTGGAATTTCCATCCGCCGTGGGTTTCATGCCGATTTGCCGCGAGGCGAGCAGGCGCAATCCTCGGCCCGAGGCGGCGGTCAGAGGAAAACCGCGGTCGGCAAAATCCCAGGCGATGATCTTACCTTGCGTGTCGACACCGGCGCGGGCTAGGTCCAGCTGCGCCGGACCTTTCGGCTCCCAGGCATGTTCGTCATCGCGCATCCACTGCACGCGCACCGGTTTGCCGACCGCGCGCGAGAGCAGAGCCGCATCTTCGGCGACATCATCGGCGCCCATGCGGCCGTAGCTACCTGAGGCTTCGCGCCAAAGCACGCGCACATTTTTCTCGGGGAAGCCTAGCATCTCAGCAACCGCCGTGCGCGTCTCGAATGAACCTTGAGTGCCGGTATAGATCGTCGCTTGATCTTTGCCGACATCGGCGACGGCGCACGACGGACCCATCATGGCGTGCAACTGAAACGGCCAGCGATAAGCGGCTTCGTACGTTTTGCTCGCCTGCGCGAGCGCCGCGTCCGGATTGCCTCGGTTAACGGTGACCTGATCGCGCAGGCTCTTGGTATTCTTTAGATAAGTAAAAACTTCCTCCGAATTGGCGGGCATTTTCGTAGCCGCTTGCGACCAAGTCACTTTTAGCGCTTTTGCCGCTTTGACGGCCGTCCATTCCGTGGTGCAGACGACGCCGACGAAACTTCCTTCTTGGACAACTTTTACCAAGCCGGGAATGCTTTTAACCGCGCTTTCATCGATGCTCGCTGGCTTCGATGTGATCGTTGGGGGACGAACGACGCGGCCATGCAACATTCCGGGCACGCGCACGTCGTGGGCGTAGACGAACTCACCGGTTAGCTTCGGCGGTAGCTCCAGTCGTTTCTGTGAGGTACCGACGAGCTTATAGTCTTTGACATCCTTCGCGCGAACTTCGGGCGCGACTTTCATATTCCAGCCAGTGTCGGTTGCAGTAATTTTAACATTGAACTTTTTGCCGCCGATGAGCTGGGCGTAGGTGACATTTTTCTTGGGATCGCCGGCGACGCTGACGACGCCGTCTTTGACCACCAATTTTTCCGGGGTCGAGTTGAGTTTTGCGGCGGCGAGCTTCAACAGCTCTTGGCGGGCCACCGCCGCGGCCTGGCGCAGTTGCGGGCCGCCTCGTTCGATGGTTCGACTACCCGCAGTTATGCCCTGGTCGATCGCTTTCGACGTGTCCAAGCCACTCATGTGGATCTTGTTGAACGGAACGTCCAATTCCTCCGCGACGATTTGCGCCAGCGCGGTTTCAACGCCGGTGCCGAGATCGACTTTGCCGGAAAAAACGGTAACTGTGCCGTCCGAGGCGATGGCGAGCCACGAGTCGAGTTGTGTCGGGTCGGCATCGCTGCGCGGCTCCACCATTGATTGCGCTAAGAGTGGCGAAGACGGAAAGAAATTAAAGCTGACGATCAGCGCGCCGCTGCCTTTGAGAAATTGTCTGCGTGAAAGGGATAGTGTTTTCATTCCTCCATACCTCCTTTCCTACACCAGCTGTCCCGCGGCCCGCTTGACCGCGCGGAGAATGCGGATATGCGTGCCGCAGCGGCACAGGTTGCCGGCCAGGGCTTCTTTGATCTGGCTGTCGGTCGGCTTGGGGTTCTTGTCGAGCAGAGCCTTGGAGCTCATGACCATGCCGTTGATACAGTAGCCGCACTGCACGGCCTGTTCATCGACGAAGGCCTGCTGGAGCTTATGCATCTTTTTGGTGGAGCCCAGACCTTCGAGGGTGGTGACGGGCTTATTCTGCGCAGCGCTGACCTGGGTCACGCAGGAACGGATGGCATTGCCGTCCATGATGACGGTGCAGGCGCCGCATTGCGCCATGCCGCAACCGTACTTCGGTCCGTTGAGCTGGAGATCGTTGCGCAGAATGTAAAGCAGCGGGGTTTCCGGGTCCGCATCGACGACCTGACTCTTGCCATTCACCTTGAGTGGAATTCGCGCCATCGTTGCCTCCTTATTAGATTAGCCAACCAGACTGAGTAATTTGATCTTGCGAAACTTAATTTACGCCTCTCTTAAGAATCAATGAAGGCACATCGGTTAATTTGGTTTTTGCAATCCGGCCAGAATCCTTTTCGGCGTAAAAGGCACTTCGCGCAGGCGCACGCCGGTCGCATTGAAGATGGCATTGGCAATAGCCGCCGGCACCGGTACGGTCGCCAGCTCGCCGGCGCCGAGCGGAGACACCTCTTGGCGATTGATAAGCACGATGTCGAGATTCGGCACCTCCGGAAACTTGAGGATGGGATAACTAGACCAGTCTAGACTGGTAACGCCAGATGCATCGAAACTTACTTCTTCGAGTAACGCGCGGCTAACCCCTTGGATGATATTGCCCTCCACCTGGTTTTTGACGCCATCAGGATTGACGATCAACCCGCAATCGTGAGCCAGAGTGATTCGTTGAACCGTGACTTTGCCCGTGGACTTGTTGACTTCAACATCCGCTACCGCGGCAGCATAACCGCCGGAGCGGCGCGTCAGAGCAATGCCTCTGCCGGTTGCCGTAGTTCCGCTGGAGCTCGCAGAGGCGGAAGAACGTTTTTGCCATTGAGTTTTGTTAGCTACGGCTTTTAAGACGTCCGTAGCTCGTTGATCCGCCGTCAAGTAACGCAAGCGAAACTCGACCGGGTCTGCGCCGAGATCCGCCGCGATCTCGTTCAAAAGAGTTTCGCTGGCGAAACAGCGCGACAACTGCCCCGGAGCGCGCAGGTTGCTGGTACGGAGAGGAAACGGCTCCGGCTGAAGCCACGGAATCTGTTCGGCAGAGACCTTGGTATTTTCGAACGCATAGATCTCGCCGCCACCTTGATTGCCATTTCCTGACCCCGGCGTCTTTGATTTTATGCCGATCTGTTCCGAAGCCAGGAGCGTGGTGGTCGCAGAGACGGTCCAAGGAAGACTGTAATCGGTAAACTCCCAGGCGATGATTTTCCCCGTGTCATCGACCCCGGCTCTCAACGTCTGCAGCTGGGCCGGTCCTTTCGGTTCCCAGCCATGTTCGTCCCGGCGCGACCATTGGACGCGGACGGGCGCGCCTACCAAGCGGGAGAGCAGCGCGGCATCCTCCGAGCTATCGTCACTGCTCAGACGGCCGTAGGAACCGGAGCCGTCGCGATAGATGATACGGACATTTTTTTCCGGAAGTTTCAGTAAGGCCGCCACCGAAGCGCGAATCCGAAACGGACCTTGGCATCCGGACCAAACTGTGGCCTGGTCGCCACGAACGTCGGCAACGGCGCACGAGGGTCCGATCATGCCGTGCAACTGAAAGGGCCAGCGATAGGTTGCTTCATACTGTTTTTTTGCTTTATCGAACGTAGCGGCGGGATCGCCTTTTTCGGCGCCCTTGAGGGTCGTGAAGCTCTTGGTGTTTTTCAAGTAGGCATACAGCTCTTCGGTGTTGGCGGGGAGTTTGGTCGTCGGCTTTGCCCAGGTGACTTTGAGCGCTTCGGCTGCCTTGATCGCGGCCCATTCAGTTTTTGCGACGACGCCGACGAAGCTTCCTTGTTGAACGACCTTGACAAAGCCGGGAATATTTTTCACCGAGTCTTCATCAATATTCACAGGCGCAGTACTGACCGTCGGCGGTCGAATAACCCGGCCATGCAGCATGCCGGGGATGCGCACGTCGTGAATGTAGACCGCCTCGCCGGTGACTTTTGGCGGCAGATCGAAGCGCGGCACAGTTTTGCCGACGGTCGTGTATTCCTTCGGGTCTTTCGCTTTAACGTCCTGCGCTAATTTGAGGTCATTGCCTCTTCCTTCGGCTTGGATTTTTACGTTAAAACGTTTGCCGCCGATCAGTTGCGCGTAGGACATTCGTTTGGACGGATTTCCAACGACGCTGACCACTCCGTCTCGAACGGTGAGCTTCTCGGCGGGCGCGCTGAGTTTTTCCGCTGCCAGGCGCAAGAGTTCTTTGCGGGCTGCGGCGGCCGCTTGGCGCACCTGAGGGCCGGCACGCTCGATCGTTCGACTGCCCGATGTCGTCGCTTGGTCGATGGTCTTCGAGGTATCTCCCATGTCGACTTTGATTTTTCTCCAAGAAACATCCAGCTCTTCCGCGGCGATCTGCGCCAGGGCGGTCTCGATGCCGGTGCCGAGCTCGACTTTGCTGGTAAAAATTGTAACGCTGCCGTCCTGACCGATGGCGATCCAGGAATCGAGTTGGGTCGGATCGGGTTCTCCACCCGAAGCGGGCGACGACTGCGCGAACAAGTTCGATGCCGGGGGAAAGAGATTGAAGCTGACGATCAGCGCGCCGCTGCCTTTGAGAAACTGTCTGCG
>DASPXM010000027.1:0-5153 GCA_035637295.1 Verrucomicrobiia bacterium | reverse complement strand
CACATCATGCGCTCAATGTCACTCAAATCCGGCCACGGGCGGCGATAGCGACATCACCGAAATTCGTTTCGGCACGATTACAAACAATCAATTCGACCCGCTGAATCAATTCGGCGGATCGCTGATCCAGTCACAAGGTATCGGACCGATCAGCGCCTCGTGCAACATTTCCGGGGAAACTGTGCCGTCTCAAGCGACTATCGTGGCCAAGCGCAGGACCACGCCGCTTTTTGGACTTGGTTTAGTCGACAATGTGCCCGACCGAGTCTTCTTCGCTATTGCTGATTTGCAAAAGCGGCTTACGCCCCAAATTGCCGGGAGACCGAATTTGGTCGCTGACGTCTTCACTAACCCCAACCGTTTGGCCGTCGGTAAGTTCGGCTGGAAGGGACAAGTTCCCAGTCTCAAACAATTCGCCGCGGACGCCTACTTGAACGAAATGGGCATCACCAGCGCCCCATTTCCAAATGAGAATTGTCCGCAAGGAAACTGCACCGTGCTGACGACCTGCGACCTGATTCACGATCCCGAAGATGATGGATCGGGGGTGGACGCGTTCACTGATTTCATGACGCTTCTCGGTCCTCCGCCCCGCGGCGCAATCACACGCCAGGTGCTGGCCGGAGAACTGGTCTTCCTAAAGGTCGGCTGTGCCGGCTGTCATCTTCCCGTCCTGGAGACGGGACGGAGTTCCATTGCGGCCCTCGATCGAGTGAAATTCTTTCCGTTCTCTGATTTTCTCTTGCACGATATGGGAAGCTTGGGCGACGGCATCGCGCAAGGCCGGGCCAACGGACCGGAGATGCGAACGGCGCCGCTCTGGGGCTTGCGCGTGCGAACCACTCTTCTCCACGACGGTCGCGCGACCTCGGTCGCAGATGCAATCCTGGCACATGACGGACAGGGCGCGCGAGCGAAGCAGCGCTTCAATGCTTTGACGCCCAATGAAGTGAACGATCTATTGGCGTTTCTGAATTCACTGTGACATTTGCGGTCGCGGAAATCGTTCCAACAGTTCAAGTCGTTCAAAGGTTCAAGATTCGAAAGTTCAATCGAGACAGGCGCCTTCAGAGTGCATCCGGGGCCGGCATGACCTCGCCGCACTTCTTACACGTGCGAAATTCTTCGCTGTCGTAAAAGTGTCGGTACGCTTTCGAGACCGGATCTTCGGCGTAGTCGCGCACGACGAAGCTCTCTTCGTGCAACAAGTAGTCGCATTTCTCGCAGTACCACTGAAAGCGATCGATCTCGCCATCGCGCCTTTTCCGTTCTGAGATCAACGCAAAGGCATCCGGCGAGAAACGCGGCGAATGCGGTGTGCCGGCCGGAGTATAAATCATCGAGCCTTGCGGGATGACCGCGACTGCTTCCTTGCCTTCCGGCGTGCGGTAGTGCAGGCGCATTTCCCCTTTAATCATCTGCATGGTTTCATCGCTCGGGTTGATATGAAACTCGCTGCGGTATTCGCGCCTGCGCGCCAGGAAGATCAACGTATCGGGATGCTGCCAGAGCACGCTGACGCGTTTGCCGCTCTCCGCAAGCTCGCGCCCGCGCTCAAGCAAATCAACGATGGGCATTTGAAACATGGAGATTCTCCGTAATGAATTTGACGCGTTTACGAACAGCGCAAGTTAACCCGCATTCATCCTACGCGGCGCGGCGGCGCGATACAATTGGCGTCGAGCAAGATCAGCGCCGGCGCTTTGCAAAGGTTACGCGGAAGCGTAAGAATAGAAATTGCGCGCTTCATCGTACAACCTAACATGCAAAGCCTCAGGAATCTTCGAACCCTCCGTTCCCTCAAACATCGCAATTTTCGTCTTCTCCTGGAAGGCGCGTTGATATCGAGCTCGGGCGACTTCATGCAGAACGTTGCGCAGAGTTGGCTGGTGTGGCACGTCTCGCGCTCGCCCGTCGCCATCGGCGTCATCGCTTTCTTTGACACGTTGCCTCGGTTGTTGGTAGGCGCCGTGGGCGGGGCTATCGCCGACCGATTCGATCGAAGGCGCGTGCTGATGATTACCCAAACCGCGGCGATGATCCAAGCAATCATCTATTGGCTTGCCGTCGAGTTTGAAGTCATTCAGTTGTGGCATATAGCCGTCTTGGCGTTCTTTCTCGGCATCGTGAATACGATCAATCAGACGTCGCGCCAATCCTTAGTCAATAGCCTCGTGCCCAAAGAGGAGCTGCTTAACGCTATCGGGTTGCAGTCTTCGGTGTTTAACTTCTCAAAAATTTTGGGACCGACGGCAGGTGGATTGATCATCGCGTCTATCGGCATCGCCGGATGTTTTCTGGTCAACGCAATCAGTTTCGTATTTCTGCTTTTCAATCTTTACCTGATGGAGTTGCCGCCGTGGGAAAAGCGAAAAGATGAACAGAATATGTGGGCCGACGTCAAGGAAGGATTTAGGTATTTGCTAAGCAACCGGCGCCTACTCTATATCGTCGGTTTGTCTTACGTGATCGCCACGTTCGGCGCTCCATACAATCGATTTGTGCCGATCTTTGCAACCAACGTTCTGCACGTCGGCGCATCGGGTTTTGGCCTGCTCATGTCCGCGCCTGGAGTCGGCGCTACCGTGGCTGCTTTGGTGCTGGCCTCGGTGAACAAGCTCCGCGTCGGGGTCCGCTCCATTTGCTTCAGCTCGTTGGGTTTTGCGGTGTCTGTTGCTTTATTCGCTTTCTCTCACAATTTCTTTTTGTCCTTTCTCTTTTTGGCGATGATAGGCTTTTGCCAGATCTCAGGACGGGCACTTTCCAACACGGCCATCCAAACGTCGACGCCGGATAATTTGCTGGGACGGGTATTGAGTCTGTTCTTTATGGACCGCGGACTGTGGTCGCTGGGCAGCATGCTCATCGGCGCGTCGGGCGCGGCGATCGGCATGGATTGGACCTTCGCCATCTGCGGCGCGGTTTGCGCGATCACCGCGATCACGCTGCTGATCGTCAGCCGTCGATACCGAGCTGAAGTAGCCCGTCAGCGCGCAGATTTTAGCAGCATCACGCAACAATCGGATCTGTGACCGGTATGTGACTCGGAATCTTCGGCACGCGGGTTCTGGGCTTGCCGTCGACCCCCGAGTTGCCGGCGCCGAGTAGCAACATTCTCCCGGTGCCCGTATTGCATAGCTGGTAAGGCTCGCCGGATTGGAGCAGTACAGTGTCGAACTTCTTCAGCACAAACTCTTTGTGCGGAGTGCGAATGGTGCACTCGCCTTCGAGCAACATGAAGATATGATCATCGTTATCATGGTAGTGCATGTCGTCCTGAAGGCGTCCTTCGCAATTGATCACCCAAAAATACGCAAGATCAGTTCTCCACATACTCAGGTGATTGACGCCCGGATTCGCGTCGGCTTCCTTAATGGGATTTTTCATCTCGACCATGGTGTTCCTCCTTAATTGTAAGAGTTCCAAATGTTCCAGTTGTTCCAATCGTTTCAGATCTTGATTCGTTCAATGGTTCAGGTGTTCAATCGTTCAAGGTTAGGACTCAGCCGTGATTGCGCGGTGGTCGCTCTTTGGGTTTTACCAGACGTCCGTGCGTGCCATCGCAGTAAGGATGATCCTTCGACTTCCAGCAACGGCAGATGGCGATGGTTTGCGGCGGTTCAAGCTCCAGAACAAACGGCCGAATGTTTGTCACCGCGTGGGAGCCATCGCAGAACGGCAAATTCTTACTTCGCGTGCAGCGGCAATACGCCACGCTCTTCGAGACTTGCTTGACGATCGTGGGTTCGATCAGGTCATCGTAGGATAGCGGCATTGACTACTCCTTCGTTTGTCATCCTAGGGTGCTCTGCGCTTTTGAATTTGTCAATTGATCGCCAGAGCGTCGATGCTATCTAACCGAATGATGATCCGGCTAAACGTTTGATTGCGAACCTCGACCGCGTCAGCGCCGATGACTCTCACGACAACGCCGGAGATCGTCTGTCCTTTGACGTAAAAGGTCAGACCCTTCTTTTCTTTCTCGCTGCGATCGAGAAGCTCTCGATAGTTCTGTGCGAGCTGCGTCTGTGCGGAAGCGATCGGGTGGTAGAAATTTATACCGAACGATATAATCGTCACCAATAGCAGTATCCGACCGACAATTTTTACGGGCTGTAACATCCGCGGCTTCTCCCCAGTAAGTGGTTTTGGTCCCACTTAGCGCAGTAAGCGTCAAACGTCAAATCGAGACTCATCCGAGCCATGAAACAACGGATGCGGATTCAACCGCGCTGGATCAATTTAAGCGCGTTATTGGCGAAAATGTCGTCGCGTTCGGCTGCGGTGATCGGCAACTCCTCGATAATTTTCCGGGCGCGCGGCAAAAGGGGCAATAGCGGCGGCGCGTCGCTGCCGAAAAGCAGATGTTTGGCACCGACGGTTTGGTAGGCGCACATGATCGCGGGCGGGTGATAGGCGACCGTATCCATGTAAAGAGCTTTGAGATATTCGCTCGGGCGTTTGGTAATCAACATGGGTTCGTAAGTCCCAAGGCCAGAGGCGAGATCGGCCAGCTCGTAGGCATAATCCATGCGGCCGATGACGTCGCAAATACCGCCACCGAGATGGCAGCCGACGAATTTTAGCTTAGAAAATCGCTCGAATACGCCGCGCACGATAAGACGCGCAATGCTCAAGCATTCGTCGAAGGGTCGGCCGACGCTGGAAGCGAGGCGGTAGTCGCGCATGCGCTCCTCGCCGAAACCAACCGAGGGGGCATGCATCATCACCGGTATGCCGAGGCTGGTTACCAATTCGAAAAAAGGCTTCGCCTCATCGTCGTCGGGATAGGCGCGCTGGTGGCTCGAATTGATGAGCACGCCTTTCAGGCCGTATTCAACGATGCCGCGCTCCAGCTCTTTTACAAACGGCGCGCCGCCGCAGGGAAGCGTGCTGGTGAAAACAACGATCCGGTCCTTATATTTCTGCTGAATCTCCGCACCATACACGTTCCAGCGCTGGAGAAATGCCAGCGACTCTTCGTTGGTTTTCTCTTTGAGGTAATGAATCGTATTGCTGACAACGCAAAGATCGATTCCTGCCTTCTCATGCGCTTCTAATAAATTTTCAATGGTAAGCGGCGTCGTATTGCCCCAGTACCGTTCCTTGGCCAATTCGGGAGGGTAAACGTGGGCATGCCAATCGATGATCAT